>JAABRE010000037.1 GCA_011391125.1 Synechococcales cyanobacterium S06 | reverse complement strand
TTCAAGAAAAAGGCAGAAAAAAATTGAAAAAAAGAGTAAATCTTATTGTAATAAAGGCAATAGGAGTGTTTTTGCTGTCAAAAATTAGTAAATAATAGCAGATGACAAATAATTAATAATGTTGATCGTTTAAAAATCGAAAAAAGAGCTAATAAAGATAAAAGTTTTGCTCTTTCTTTCGTTTAAATTTTGAGAATGAAAACACCCTGCTCCCTTTGGGATGAGAGGTTGGGGGTGAGGGTCTTCAAATTTTGCTCTCGACTTTGAAACAGCCCTGGGGGGGTGAGGGAGTATATAACAATTAACAATTGTTAATTGTTAACTAAATTTAATGATCTAGAAATCTGATAAAATAAAGATAAATTAGTTAATGAGGTAAATAAATTTATGAAACAAACTGCTCTATTACAATTAGAATTATTTACACCAACTCAGTTAATATTTGAGCAATTTAAGTTCACTTTTGTGGATTTATTTGCAGGAATAGGAGGTTTTAGAATACCCTTAGAAGACTTAGGAGGAAAATGTTTAGGTTATTCAGAAATTGACTCCGAAGCAATTAAAATATATCGCCAAAATTTTATCAACTTTCCTAATCAAGATGAGTTAGAATTGGGTGATATAACTAAGATAAATAGTCTTCCGGCAAATCTAGATATTTTAGTGGGTGGTGTACCTTGTCAATCTTGGTCAGTAGCAGGTAAATTAAAAGGATTTGATGATCCTAGAGGTAAACTTTGGTTTGATGTTTTGCGGTTATTAAATAATAATAGGCCTTTAGGTTTTATTTTTGAAAATGTACGAGGTTTGGCTAGTCCAACAAATCGTGATAGTTTTGAATATTTATTAACTCAATTTAAGCAAATTAATTATTGTGTTAAATGGCAAATTATTAATTCTTATGATTTTGGAGTTCCTCAAAGTAGGGAAAGAGTTTTTATCGTAGGTATTAGAAATGACTTAGAAAATTGTCAAGAATATAAATTTCCTCAACCTCTTAAACATCAGACTAAATTATTAGATATTATTGATGAACTTAAAGATTATGAACCCATAGAAAAGCTTAAATTAAGTGCAGATATTCTGTTTAATGGTAAAATTCCCGCATCTCGAAATCGCTTTCAAAAAGATGATGAATTAAATGATTTTTTTACATTTTCTGACTTAAGAAATGGTCATACAACAATCCATTCTTGGGATTTAATTGACACAACAGAAAAGGAAAAATTAATTTGTTTAACTTTGTTAAAAAATAGACGACGTAAAAAGTATGGCGAAAAAGACGGTAATCCCTTATCTTTTGATGATTTACAGGAGTTAATCCCCGATTTAAAACTATCAGAAATCTCTGAATTAATGAATAAAAATATTCTGCGTCAAACTGATAATAAATATGAATTTGTGAACTCAAAAAATATGTCTGGTATTAATGGTATTTACCGAATTTTCTTACCTAATTCTGCGATAATTCCAACTTTAACTGCAACGGGAGCTAAGGATTTTATTGCGACAAAATCAATAATTGGTGATAATCCCAATGAGTATAAAAGTAAATTTATTAAAGAAATTTATCAGCAAAATAAATTTAAACCGATTACGGCCAAAGATGCTTGTAAATTGCAAGGTTTTCCTAATTGGTTTAAAATTCATTCTAACGAAAATATCGCTAAAAAACAGTTTGGAAATGCGGTTTCTGTACCTGCTGTTTATCACATAGCCAAAGAATTATTTAGATTAATTAAACCTTATTTACCAATTAAGAATTCGCAATTATAAAGTTACGAAATCATGGCAATTATCAATAGACTTCTTGCACCAAGTCAGGTAATAGGTAATAGGTAATAGGTAAAGAAATTGACGCTTATGAGAGGAAAATTGATTTTATTCTTAGTTTCGCAAGAGGTCTAATATATTAATATCTAATTCTCCTCCTATTCCTTCCCTTATTTGACCAATAAAAATAAGGTTTCAAGTTTACTTAAGGTTGTGTAAGGGTTAACGGCCGTTAATCCCTACTGATAACTGATAATTAATAACTGAAATGACCTAATTTATTAATATTTTCAAGGAGATTTTCCTGCTTAAATTCAGGATATTTAAGTTTGATCTTTTGTGGTAATTCATAAAGAGTTAATTCCGACTTAAGTTGATCCATTTTTTCTTGCTAAAATTTTGTGTTAATTGAGAAAATTTATCATGTTTTGTCATAATATTAGTGTTATATTTTCCTCTCGATTACTAATTAAAGTTTACCAAAACGGCGGTTTCGTTGCTGATAATCTAACAAAGCTTTTTGAAACTCAGTGCGATCAAAATCTGGCCATAAAGTTTGCGTGACATAAATTTCAGCATAAGCCATTTGCCAAAGTAAAAAATTACTTAAACGCATTTCTCCACTGGTTCTAATTAATAAATCAGGGTTAGGAATACCGCTAGTATAAAGATAAGATTCAAATAATTTTTCATTAATTTCATTAACATTAATTAAACCTTGTTTAACCTGATCCGCAATTTTTTGGCAAGCATTAATAATCTCCTGTCGGCCTCCATAATTCGTCGCTACACTAAAGTTAATTCCCGAATTTGTGGCCGTTTTGTCCATGGAATAACTAATTTCATCTTGCAGAGATTGAGGAAGACTGTTTAAATTACCAATAAAACGAATGCGCACATTTTCTGTCATCATTTCATCAAGTTCACGACGCAAAACTCTTTCAAATAAAGTCATTAAAAATTTGACTTCTTCTTCTGGTCTGCCCCAATTTTCGGTGGAAAAAGCATAAACCGTCAAAGCAGGAATACCCCAATCTTGACAACAACGTAGCAAATCCTTGAGAGTATCTACTCCCCGTTGATGACCCATGATTCTAGGTAGTGTGCGATTTTTAGCCCAACGGCCATTGCCATCCATAATCACGGCAACATGATTAGGAAGACGATGTTTGTCTAAATTAGCGGGCAATTGTTGTAAAGCAGTTAAAGAGTTCATTTTCTGTGTTTAGAAAAAAAGGAGGGCAGATTAAATATATTTTTAACTAAAATTTTCCAAGCTAAACCTATTGTACGACTAAGGCGACCCAATTTAGGAGTAACTGATTCGCGAGGAAGGGAAGGAGTTAATTTTTGTTCCAATAATTCCTTTAGTTTACTACTAGTTAAAGGACGATCTAATTTACCTCGATTAGCCAAAGAAATTGAGCCGGTTTCTTCAGAAACTACCACACAAATACAATTATTAATTCTTTCGGTAATACCCATAGCAGCGCGATGACGAGTACCTAATTTTCGGGAAGTAGTTTGTTCAGAAAGGGGTAAAATCACGGCAGCAGAAATAATGGAAGAATCACGAATAAAAACTGCTCCATCGTGTAAAGGAGTGGAAGTTTGAAAAATAGTTTGCAGTAATTCTTTAGAAATTTCAGCATTAATTGGTACACCAGGATTAATAAAATCTTGTTCATCAAGATTTCCCGATATTTCTAATACCATTAAGGCTCCAGTACGATTTTGAGAAAGTTCTTTTACCGCATCGACAATTTCCTCAATTACCGTCGCAGAATTAGAATTTGAACCTTTAGAAGGCTTTAATAATTCCCTTAAATCCCCTTTTCCTAAGAGTTCCAAAAAACGACGCAATTGGGATTGAAAAATTATTGCTAAGACAACCGATGAACCTAAAACTAGCTTTTCTAAAATAAAACTTAATAAAACTAAACCTATTTTTTTAGTAATTACGGCACTAACCATGAGGAAAATAAAACCTCTAATGGCCCATAAAGTGGGACCTTGTCCCATAACTACTAAAACTAAATAAACAAGAATTACAACTAATCCAATATCTAAAATATTAATTAACCAAATAGGTAACGAACTAAATTTGACAACTAAAATATTTGGGTTTTGTAATTGGGAAAAAGTGAATAATGAATTGTAAATTTGTTCCTTAATATAATTCATAATTCATCTTTTCCCAATTAACAGTTATCGGTTATCAGTTATCAGTTATCAGTTATCAGTTAATCGTGATCAAGGATCAAATTTCAGTTATTAATTAACTGTCAACTATCTTAGTCTTTCCGGGAGACAATCCTGACGTAATAAATCCTCGTAAGTTTCCCGACGCAAAATTAAATTGGCCTCTGCGTCTTTGACTACCACCGCGGCTGGGCGGCCAATGCGATTATAATTAGAAGCCATGCTGTAATTGTAAGCTCCTGTGGCCATTACTACCAGAATATCTCCAGTTTCAGTATGTGGCAACTCAGCATCTTTAATCAAGACATCGCCGGATTCACAATGTTTGCCAGCTATGGTGATGGTTTCTTCTAAAGGTGCTGACATCCGGTTAGCTACCACTGTACGATAAACAGATTGATAGGTAATCGGTCTAGGATTGTCAGACATTCCACCATCCACAGACAGATAAGTGCGAATTTCGGGGACAACTTTACGACTACCGATGGTATAAGCTGTTACACAAGAAGAACCAATCAGCGATCGCCCTGGTTCAGCGAGTAATTTTGGTAAAGCTATATTAGCCGATTGACAAGCTTTTACCATAGCTTCTGAGACTGCTTTAACCCATTCATCAATACTCGGTGGATCATCTGCTTCAGTATAACAAATACCTAAACCACCACCGATATTTAATTCTTCAATGTTTAAGCCATATTCAGAAGCTCTGACCGCCCATTGAACTAAAACCTCAGCAATATCTTGATGGGGTTGGCGTTCAAAGATTTGTGAACCGATATGGGCATGAAGACCAATACAATTGAAACAAGATTGTTTACTAACAAAAGCAAAAACCGCTTCAATTTGGTTAGGATCAAAACCGAATTTACTGTCTAAATGTCCAGTTTTAATATAATCATGGGTATGACATTCAATCCCAGGAGTTAACCGTAACATGATCCTAATTGGTAACTCTTGAATTTGGTCAGCTAAACTTACCAAATTTTCCAAATCTAACCAACTATCAATGATAATTGTACAGTTATTTTGAGCCGCAAAAAGTAATTCTGAAGCGGATTTATTATTACCATGAAGATACATTTTGTTACCAGTTACACCAGCTTTTAAAGTCGTATAAACTTCACCACCGGAAACCACATCAAAACCTAAACCTTCACTGGCGATAATACTACAAACAGCGACACAACTCCAAGCTTTGGAAGCATAAATAACTTGAGATTCACCGGGGTAATATTTTTTAAAACCATCCCGATATTGACGACAAGTAGTTCTGAGGGTTTCTTCATCTAAAATATACAAAGGAGAGCCGTACTGCTCAACTAAAGTAGTAACATCAGTGCCACCGATTTCTAAATGGTCATGTTCATTTACCTTAGCAGTAATCGGTAACAATTGCTGATTCGGCGAACTAGCTGAATCAGCTGATTTTGGCAAATATTTTAAACCAGAATCAGGGAGTTTAACAGGGGTGAAAGTCATAGTAAGATCGTATCTTTAAATTACAAACATTATCTCCAGTGTACAATTTAAGCTAGTGACTTTAACAAAAATCTCCCTTAACTACCTGACCATCGAAAAAATACCCCATCTTGTTGAGCTAGATAACCTATATTTAGGTGGAATTTGGAGTAAAGACGCATATAAAACCGAAATTGAAAGTCCGAATAGTTCCTTTTTAGCCTTATCTTTACCTAATTCTGAGGACAAGATCATTGGTTATGGGTGTTTATGGTCAATCCTAGAAGAAGCACACATTACCATCTTATTAGTACACCCTGATTATCAAGGCCAAGGTTTAGGGCAGTTATTATTACTCAGTTTACTTGAAAATGCGGTGAAAAGGGGCTTAGAAAGAGCAACCTTAGAAGTTGGGGCAGGAAATCAAGTCGCCATTGCCCTCTACGAAAAATTTGGTTTTAAAATCGCTGGCCGACGCAAAAACTATTATCCTCAAACAGGGGAAGATGCGTTGATTTTGTGGCGCTCTCAATTACATTACCCCGAATTTCAACAAAACTTAACCCATTGGCGAGAACAAATAATCTGCAAAATAGGGCAGCATAATTGGCTATATTAATCATGGAGCAGTGAACAATCTTTAAATATTGAGATATAGCACTTTCTGATTAAAAGTGAGATACCCCTCACCCCCCTACCCCCTCATCCCAATGGGAGAGGGGGGAAAGAGAGGCAAAATGTCAACTGAAAATGCTATAATAAGCTGTTAATCATTTAAATTGCTAGACGCAAACAAAAACGTGTAAGTCTTGGAGTGCAGGCATATTGCCCGCTACAAAAGTCCAGTTTAAATGGGTAATAGCTTATCCAAAATTGTTCACTCTATCAATTAGTAATTTTGTGTTCAAAACTCTGTTTTTCTGAGTAAATAGTTCCCTAATTTTGTCTTAGTTTTAAAAAACCTAATTAGAAATATAAAAAAATAAGTCAAGTTATGATCAAGGAGTAATAACGACGGAAAAAGTAAGTCCATTTTCTTGCCAAGTATTACCACTATCTTTAACTTCAGTTAAAGGAATACCATAATCTAAACGAATATTGATAATATCACTATATTTAAAGGATAATCCAAGGCCGATGGAAGCTAAAGTATTCGGTGTTAAAACCGGTGTACTATTATTCCAACCAGTGCCAAAATCGAGAAAAGGAATTAATTGTAAAACCATGTCCTTTTGAGGGTTTCTCAATATTGGTAAACGTCCTTCAACTGTAACAATTAGACCGTTATCTGTTAAACGATAATTTTGAGAATAACCTCTAATTGTCCCAAAACCACCTAATACAAATTTCTCTAAAGGTAGCATTGTCTGATCACTTAATTGAAGATTAGCTCTGGCTAAAATCAAAGTATCTGGAGCGAATAAATGCACATATTGAACTTGTCCTTGCCACATAAAATAATTACTATTAGGAGCATGGGAATTAACTGTTTTATCAAAAGCTTCTGTCACACCAAAAGCATTAATTCCAAAATTAAAAGAAGAACTAGCTGCAATTATTTCTTTGTCGTTACGTTTTAACCATTCTTGAAAAAATCTTACGGTTGAGATTTCGGTATTTCCTTGTAGATTTGCTCCTGGAGATAAGGGAAATTTTTGCCCATCAATTGACCCACTATTTTCTTGTCGATCAAATGTTAGACCTAAACTAATTTCGGTTTCTGGAGTTTGATAAATTGGTTGACGTATCGTTAATTTGTATTGTTGATAATCTGATTTAATATTAAATTGTTCAAATTCTGGGGTAATAACTTTACTGTTAATTGTACGAAAACTAAATTTAACATTACCGTTGTAAGGATTAAAGGGAATTGAATAAGATGTTTCAAAATTATTACTGCCATCAGTATTATAATATTCGGCTCTAATTGTATCAGCTAATCCTAAAAAATTACTTTCTTCTATTGCTAAACCACGGCTAAAAGTGCCTACACTTGGGGATTTATAATTATCTAATAAGGCCTCTAATTTAAAAGTTTTATCTGTAGCATATTGGACATTAAGAATACTTGTACCTGGTTTAGTTCCATCTATTAATTGAGCAGAAACAACTTTTATAATTGGTTCTAATTGTAATAATTGTAAGGCTTCTTGGAGTTTAATAATATTAAGTGGTTTACCAACTCTTACCGCAATTCGAGATCGAATATAGTTGGGTTTTAATCTTTCTGATTCATTTATGGGGGTAACATTTATTTCTGCTAATGTACCTTCTATTACTTCGATTCTGACTATTCCTTGGCCTTCATTTTGAGTGATTTCAGGAATAGAAATTACGGCTCCTGATGTGGTGTATCCTGCTTCGGAATATAATTTAGCAATATCATTAGAAACTTGCAATAATTGGGTTAAATTAAGCGGTTTATTTGTTAAATTAGCAGTTACTTGACTTTCTAATTCAGCAGTAGAAAAAACTGTATTTCCTGTAAACTCAAATTCAGTGACGGTAATAGTTTTTGTGGTTTCGGGAATTTCGGGAATGGGATTCACAGATGGAGGAGTTAGTAATATTTCTTCATTAGGTGTTGGTAATGGTTGCTCTGGTAAGCTTGGTGGTTGTTGAGGGGGTATTAAATCTTGTAAGGGATTAATATTTGTAGGTTCTAATTCCCTTTGTGCTAAGGTTGGGGTAGCGATGAAAATATTGCTCAAAGAAATTATCAAAAGTCCGCTAAACTGACATATACTAAATTTAAACATAAGATAAAAATGATCTGAATATAAACTTTATAATTGTACTTTAATCTATGAACTTATTTAAAAGATATTGGCGTTTATTAATTTTTTTTTGTATCGGTATTTTAGTTGTTGAGACTTCTGTCTTAGCTGTTAATACTCAAAATCAATCAGTTCAATCAGTACAAAATGGAGCTAATGAATTAGTTGAAAGTGGTAAAAAATACTATGATTTAGGTCAATTTCAGGCTTCAATTACTGATTTAGAACAAGCACTTGTTATTTTTGATGAGCAAAAAGATAAACTTAAACAAGCAATTATTTTAAGTAATTTATCTTTAGGTTATCAACAGTTAGGAAACTGGGAAAAAGCTGAAGATGCGATCGCCAAAAGTTTAGCTTTATTAGCTTATAATCCTGAAACTAAGATTACTAATTTTACGAAACAAGAACAAAATATTATTGCTTCTACTTTAAATATTTATGGCCGTTTATTATTTCAAAAAGGAGAGACATATTTAGCTTTAGAAAATTGGCAAAAAGCGGAAGATATCTTTCAAATATTAAATAATAATCAAGGGGTTATTAGTAATAAAATTAATCGAGTCAAAGCTTTACAAATATTAGGAAATTATGAACAATCTACTAATCTAGTAAGGCAAATTCAAGAAGATTTAGCTCAAAATTCTTTACCAATTCAAATTCAAGGATTACAAAGTTTAGCAGAAGTATTGCCAGCGATCGGAAAGTCAAATGAGTCGGAAAAATTATTACAAAAAAGCTTAGAATTAGCTAAACAAATTAACTCTAAAAAAGAGATAAATTCCAGTTTATTAAGTTTAGGAAATACTTACTGGTCTTTAGGTAAAATAGAAGCTAATCGCTCGTCGATTTCTCATTCTTATGAGAAATTACCTTGGGAATGTCAAATTAATTCGGGAACAAATTCCGCTCAAAACTATTATCAAAAAGCGGAAAATAGTTATCAAGAAGTTATTAATCTTAATGCAGAATCAACTGACATTTTAAAAGCAAAAATAAATTTATTTAATTTATTGGTTGAATCAGCTAAACTCAAGGAAGCAGAACAAATATTCTCAACCATCGACTTAACTAAATTAGTTCCCAGTCAAGCTAATATTTATGCAAAACTTAATTTTGCTAGACATTTATCTTGTTTAGAAACCGAAAAAATTGCTACTAATATTAATAGTAAAAATCCCAGTTTTTTCGCCTTAAAATCTCAAAATAAATTAGCCTTAACCAATAATTCAGACGTGAATCAACAAGCTGAAATTGAGAAAATTCTACTTCAAATAAAAAGAGAAGCCGAAAATTTACAAGATCAGCGTTCCTTATCTTATGCTAATGGTAATCTGGGGAGTTTTTATGAGTATTTAAGTTTAGATAATCCTGATAATTCTAAATTATTAATAAAGGCTCAAAACTTTACAGAGCAAGCTTTATTAGCTGCACAACCTAGTAATTTTCCTAGTATAGCTTATCAGTGGCAATGGCAATTAGGTAGAATTTATGCTCGTAAAAACCGAAATTTTGAGGCCATATCTTCCTATCAAAATGCTGTTAAATCCCTGCAAAAAGTCCGCAGTGATTTATTAGGAATTACTGCGGATGTACAGTTTTCTTTTCGTGATAATGTCGAACCAGTTTATCGTCAATTAGTTAAGTTACTTTTAACTGCTGAAGGTGATATTCCTAGTCAAGAAACCTTGGAATCAGCAGTTAATTTAATTGATTCTTTACAGTTAGCAGAATTGGAAAATTTCTTGAATTGTGATTTAGGTACATTAACCAGTAATTCCGAAACTTTTAATCAGTTAGGTACTGCTGTTTTTATTTATCCTATAATGTTAGAAAATAGTTTGGATGTGATTTATAAATTACCCAATCAACCTTTACAATATCAAGTTAATCAAGTAAGTCGAATTGAGGTGGAAGAAACCGTAGAAAAATTAAGAAAGGCGATCGCCAGACGTAATCCTGAAATATTACGAGAAAACTCCACTAAAATATATCAATGGCTAATTCAACCGGTGATAAATTCTTTAGAAAAATCTTCAGAAATAGATAGTTTAATATTTGTTTTAGATGGAGTATTGCGTAATGTCCCAATGGCAGTTTTATATGATAGTGAAAACCAAGAATATTTAGTAGAAAAAAATTATGCTTTAGCCCTTTTACCTACTTCTCAATTATTAAATTTACAGGATTCTTTTCAACAAGTAAAAGTCTTAGGAGCAGCTATTAGTAAAGCTTTAGAAGTAGAAGAAATAAAATTTTCCTCCCTTAATACGGAAGCTGAATTAGATGAAATTAAACAATTAGCAACCACGGAAACTCTTATCAATGAACAGTTTACGCAAGAATCATTGCAGCAAAAATTAACCCAAGGAGATTATTCAATTTTACACTTAGCAACCCATGGAAATTTCAGTTCAGATCCCCAACAAACCTATTTATTAGCTTATGGAAAGTTATTAAGACAGAATGATATTAATAATTTATTAAGGTCAAGAAATGAGGGAAAAAATAAGGCGATCGATCTATTAATTTTAAGTGCTTGTCAAACAGCATCAGGGGATAATCGTGCTACTTTAGGATTAGCAGGTTTAGCAATTAGAGCAGGAGCACAAAGCACATTGGCTAGTTTATGGCGAGTTAGTGATGAATATACTCTCCCTTTAATTAGCCAATTTTATGAAAATTTGAATCGAGGTTTAAGCAAAGCTGAAGCATTACATCAAGCACAAAAAGCCCTTATTTATAAAGAGATTAATGGGGAAAAATATCAAAATGAACCTTATGATTGGGGAGCTTATGTTTTAGTGGGTAATTGGCAGTAAATCAGGGAAAATAAGACCTTTTTTGAGTGAGGTACAAAGCTGAAAAATTTAATTATGAACCGATTATTCTTTAGGCAAATAAATAATATTTTTTTTCATTTCCACTAAAATAACAGAACATAATAACGCCGAATTAGCGGGAATTAATGGCAACCATAACTCTTGAGTAAAACTCCACCAACTGCCACCAAATAATATTAAAACCGCTAAACTAACGGCCCCAAATTGATAGATTCGTCGCTGAAAATTGCCCTGAATTAATCCGCCAGTCAGCCCCCAAAAACTAATAAATAATAAATCACCCCATTGGGGAAACCACCAGAGCAGATTTTTCCCTTGGGTTTCCACAGCATCAAGAATTTGACTGACAACTTGAGCGTGAATATAAATACCTCGAATTTCGCCCAAAGGTGTATCATGTAAATCCGGCACACTATCAGCAGTAATACCAATCAAAACTATTTTATCTTTGACCAAATTCGGATTAAAAAACAGTTTTTCTTCTAACACATTTTTGATGGTTAACTGTTGAGAAATTTGAGAGGTATTACGATAATTAATTAATAATTGATTACCTCCAGCATCTAATTTTTGATAACCACCACTTCTCTTTTCTAAAGGTTTAAAAATTACGGCGCCAAATTGCCAATTATCTCCTACTGTTTCGACATTTATTCCTTGATTGATTAAATATTTATAAGCCAAATGCCAAGCTAAAGAATAATCCGTTTGACAACGAGAAGGAGTTGTTAAAGTATCAGCATTATGGGTTAATAAATAACGGCGAATGGTGTCATCTTGATTATTATTTAAAGCAGAATCATCATATAAATCAGCGTAACCTATTTGTTCTCTGGGAAGATTTTGAGGTGGAGCGACACTTTGATTAAGCTTATTGCCCAGATTACAAACAGTGATAATATTGGGATTTTCTTTTAAATATGCGGTTAATTTTTGATAATCTTTACTATTATTAAAACCAGTAGGTTGATCTCGAAAAATATCAATGGCGATCGCCCTTGGTTGATAAGATTGTAATTGTTGTAAAAGCTGTAATAAAACTTGATCTGGTAAAGGATAACCATAATTATTAATATTAATATCATCTTCATCTGCACCAATAATTAATAAACGAGAATCAGCAGATTGAGTCGGTTTATGACCCATAAAATAATCGAAAGTTGTTAACTCTAAACTTTGAAAAAAGCCTAACCAACGGATTCCCATTACTAATAAACTAATAATTAAACTAATAGTTAATACCCTACTTAATTTCAAGTATTGAGAAGGTTTTTTCGAGAATTTATGAGTTAAACTTGTCCAATTAGGCGGAATTTGTGTCGGATTTTGAGAAATAACAGGCAACCAACTAGCACAGGGAAACTGATCTTCTAATCCTTGTAATTTTTCCCTAGCTTCCCTAACAGCTAGATAAAAAGATTTACCATTACTAAAACCTTGTAAAAAGTGTTTTAAAAATTTCTGGGCGACTAAATCAGGCACATCAAATCGCATCACAATCATTTGCGGAATATGTAAAGATGCTAATTGTTTAGCTAAACCTAAACCATCGCAACAATTAAAAATCGCTAACTTTAAACCATTATTAATGGCATTTTTTAAGGCATTTTTTAACTGAGGAATAGTAAGATTATCTTGGGAATTAATTGCCAAATAACCAGTTTGAGAATTATTTTCACTCCAACTATGGCCAGCAAAAAAGAGAATATCCCAGCCATTTTCATCCCATAAAAACTCATTTAATTGACTACGAGAAGGTTCAATTAAAAAAATAAGTTCTGTATCGGGTAACGTATTTAAAAATAATTTATCCTCCTCAAGATTAATACCGTTACTATTCCCTAAAATGGCTAAAATTCTCACCTTATTACTATGTTTACTAATGGTATTAATTCGGCCATATTCAGAAGGACTTAAAGCAATTTCGGCTCCCTGATAATCATCAAAAAAATCCCATAAATGCCAAGGAAAACGACGTAATTCTTCTGCTTCAGTTTCAATGACAAAACGAATTTCATCAGTAAGATTAAGAAAAGAGCGTAATTTAGCTTCCAAAGAAGCAAAAACAGGAGAATTTAACCACAAATTTAACTCATATTTTAACTGTTCAGATATTTGTTGAAATTCTTGATCGGATACTTTGGTAATATCATCTTCATCAAATTCAATGTCAAAATTATGGTTACGATTAATGTTAATTTTAGAAATTGCCCGATATAAATTTTGCCAACGTTGATAAAGTTCACTTAATTTTAAATTGGCCGATAAATTAGCTCCTAATTGTATGGGAATTGAGATATTTTTTTCCCATAACTGAAGTTTCAATTCAGAAAAACCGCTCTGGAAATTTCCTGTTCCTAATTTAAAAAGTATTAAAAGCATTGTTAACCCTATATTTTTATTAAAAATTTTGCACCTCTTTTCTCCCTCACCCCTAGGGAGAGCAGGGCGGTTTCAAAGTAAAAATTGCTATTTTTGAAAGCCTTGCCTAATATGAGTTTAAATACCTTTTTCCTAATACTTAAAAAACAGGTTTTAAATATTAGGAAATATGCTCCCCTCTCCCTTTGGGATGAGGGGTTGGGGGTGAGGGTCTTCAAATTTTGATCTCGACTTTGAAACAGTTTCCCTACTAAAGAGAGGGGGTGTATAATATTTAAAGCATAAATTGCTCTGTCTTAGTTAAAGATTCCAGCTGTATTTTTACCTTAAAAATAAACTGAGTCGGAGCCTTAAACTTATTAATCGCAATATAATTGTCTTGGTTTTCTGCTTGAATTGATTTTAAAATCCGCTCAGAAAGAGTTAATAAAGTAAGGCTAACATTGGGAGGTAAATAACGATTCTTTTGGCAAGGATATAAGTGAATACTAACACTAAATTTTGAGGACTTTTCCTGACTAATTTCAAAAACTAAAATAACAGTTTCATCACCTAAATTAATTAATTTAGCTCGTTTAATCGTCGATTCAGTTACATTTCTTGAAACACTAAATTGTAAATTCAAATTTTCTGGTGTTTCCCAAAAATTATCAAATAAATTATTAAACCAATCGCTTAATTTAATTGTTAATCCTTCACGTAATTGAAATAATTGATTTCGCCAATCATTATTTTCTAATAAAGCACCCCATAAACTAAAAGGTATTGTTAAACGAGGAGAAATAAGCTCTAAATTTGCTAAATCTATAATCAAATTTTCCGCTTGTTTTACTGCTAAATTCGGTAAAGACTGAACTTCTGTTCTGGTAATTTCTTCAGGACAAAATTCTTGTGATAACCATAAAATACTTAAATCTTCGCTTATTTTATCTCCATCTAAATGATATAATCTTTCCTGTTCATTATAAGTTCCTTGAGTTTTAATTTTCCCATGAGTTGTATAACCTTTAACTCGAATCCATTGCTGATCAGGATTAATTTGTGCTATTAAATAATAATCTGCTACCCAACTAGGAATATCAATCCATTCTTGGGGAATAGTAACTTCATCATCATCTATTATTTCTGTGGCTAATAAAACAAATCGCTTATTATTAATAATAATGGCTGTACCATCTACCAATGCCCAAATTTGTTCAAGTTTATCATTTTTCCAGATTTGAGGTTGTCGAGAATATTCGTCTTTTAAATATATCAAAAAACTATCCAGAAACAGACGATTAAGATAATATTTCCACACAGAATGAGTCATTTCTTGACTTTCTTGCCAGTATTTGTGTTGATTATATGATTGGATGTCCAAATATAATTGAGTTGGTTGTGCAAATAATAATGACATTGGTTTTTCTCCTTTTAAATCTTGTTCATATTTTTAGATAGATTTGTTTTTTTTAATTTATGCATTTGCAGAATAAAACATTTAATTAGGTGTATTGATGTTTAGTGAATTGTATCGTTTCTTTGACATTTTGCCTCTTTTTTCCCCCTCTCCCTTTGGGATGAGCAGGGAAACCGTTTCAAAGTAAAAATTGCTATTTTTGAAACCCTTGCCTACTATTAGTTTAAATACCTTTTTCCTAATACTTAAAAAACAGGTTTTAAATATTAGTAAATATGCTCCCCTCTCCCTTTGGGATGAGGGGTTGGGGGTGAGGGTCTTCAAATTTTGATCTCGACTTTGAAACAGCCCTGCTTTGGTTGGTGGTGGGTAGGGGGGTGAGGGGTAGATAACATTTAATCGGAAAGTGCTATATTTTGATAATATATATTTAACCATTCCTCTAAAACCACACTCATTTCTTTAATTATTTCCGTATTAATAGTTAGATTGAAACTATTTTTAGTCCAGATTAATAAATCTCTAAGTAATATTTCTCGTCCTTTCGCAATTCTTCGAGAGATATTATATTGTTTAGTATCTAATTTTTCAGCTATTTTTTCTTGAGTTAAATTTTCTTGATAATACATTTTAAAAAGAGTTTGTACTTCCGGATTAATTTTATTAAGAGATTCAAGTAATATCTTATTTATTTGAGCTTTTTTTTCTTCCCTTAAACTTATTTCTTCTTCCCTAATAAGGTATTCAAGAGGAGATTTTTCCTGATTATTAATAAGTTCTAATAATTCTCCTGAATCTTGTCCCATTGGGGTAATATTTAAAGAAATAGTTTGAGGATATAAATATTGACGAATTAAATTAGCACATTCTTGTAAAGATTTTTTGACAATTTTTGGTGTAAGTTGATGTGCTTCTTTTTGTGATAAACTAGGATAATTAATAAGTTCGGTTTGATAAGCTACAATTATTTTTTGTAAAATAGCTTCACTGGGTACTGATAATTTTTGAGTTAATTTCTGTTGTTTAGGAATATAAATATTTTTAAAACAAGTCCAAATTAAACAATAATAAGTTATCTTTTCTGGAGCATAATTGGCATTTTCTAAACTAGCAATTAAACGTTTTTTACTAACTTTGCGTAACAAACCCCAATCTGTACAAATATCAATTTCTAATTTTTGCCTAACCGTATTATTAATAATACTTTTAAATACTAAACTGGCATAATTAGATAAAGAGAAACCATAATTAGGATTATAATTTTGTAAAACTTGATCAATTTCGGCGATCGCCATTTGAAAACAATCGGATAATTTATATGGTAAATTAGGGAACAGACTCACAGTTTTTTGAGAAGTCCAATAACAAGATTCCTGTAAATAAGCTAACAAATGATTTTTAGCTAAAATATCAGTTTGATCCCGCCATTTTTGATACCAAAATAAACTCCAAAAACGTTCTGATTTCTGATTTTCAGACTCTTTTTTCTTATGAAATTCCATATTTCTTTTTAGTCGTGGTTCAGTTAACCAGTTACTAAAATTATCATCAGAAAATTGAATAAAAGTCGAAAATACTTCGTTTATTGTCTCACGAGAAAGCATCATTAAAAAATCGGTTATAAATTATAAAATCTATTAGACATCAACCCCATGTAATGTAGAGACGTAGCATGCTACGTCTCTACAAGGGATTCAGACGAAGCATCTTTAATTTTTACCAGATGTCTATTATAAATCAGGGGACAATAAAACTGAACCAACTAAATCTTTTTGACTCAAAACTGACTGATTTATAATTTCTAAAACCCGAAACCAATCTGCTTTTATTTGCTCATCATTAGGATTATTATAATATTGTTGGGCGACTTTATTAATAGCATCAGACCAAAGATTCTTATCTAAATAAAATTGCTTAAGTTCTTGTTCAGATAATTGAGTTAATTGATCTGGTAATTCCGGAGTAATTGCTAATTTTTGAATCCAACCATTAACCACAAGATCAGCTTCATAAGTTTCGTTACCTTGACAAGATAAAAGTAAGTTCCAACTATAATTTTTTCCTACTTCTAAAGCATATTTTTTTTCGTCAGGAATAGTAACATTAATAATCCCAGAATTAGCTTCCAATTTAATAGCAGTGCGATAAATTGTCGTCGAATTTTGTCCATCTTTAAGGGCAAATTCCAGATATTTAATATCTTCAGATTGATAGGGAATATAAAACCAAAAAGTAGGATAATCAGAGAGGGTAAAATCCTTACCATTGTTAGCAACTAAAGCAGTCAAAGGTTGACTTGTCTCTTTGCACCAAATTTGGTCATTACGAGTAGCTCCGGGGGTCTTATTTCCAGTAGGAGTACCTCTTGGGGGAGGTGTTGGTAATTTAGGTTGAGTATTCGGTTTACTGGAATTTGACGAGACCGATTCTGTATTTGACAACTGAGCATTAACAGCTAATTGGTTATATAACAAAGTAATTAAACACAAGGGTATAAACTTAATTAATTGAAGTTTAATAGACATAATAAAATTAGGTTTATTAAAAAAATAATAGTTAAATTTTATAACATTTATGGGAAAATTATTTAATAAATTAGCCAAAATTAGCTAATAATTGGGATTAATTGTATAAATGTAAAAGGCTCGTTGTTGCGCTTTAGCGCTAAGAGTGCGCTAAAGCGCAACAACAAACCATCTTCAAAATTATAGTAAAAATATCCAATTTAATTCTCCAAATATAATCATGATTAAACTTTCACAAAATCTTAAAATAAATCATCAAAAATACTTAAACTTGCTTAGTTTTAGTATTTTATTTAGTATTAATACCCAGGTAGTTCAAGCTCAAATTACCCCTGATACAACCTTGGGAAATGAAACTTCAGTAGTTAAACAAATTAATGACAACTTACAAAATATCGAAGGAGGAGCATTAAGAGGAACAAATTTATTTCATAGTTTTTTAGAGTTTAATGTTAACAATAATAACGCCGTTTATTTTACTAATCCCACGGATGTGATTAATATTTTTAGTCGAGTTACCGGGGATAATCTTACTCAAATTTTAGGCACTTTAGGGGTTTTAGGTAACGCTAATTTATATTTTGTTAATCCCAATGGTATTTTATTTGGTCCCAATGCCAACTTAGATTTAACCGGTTCTTTTGTAGCAAATAGTGGTAATGGTTTTATCTTACCAAATGGTGCAGAATTTAGCGCTACGAATCCCCAAATTCCCCCGTTATTAACCATTAATACAAACGCGCCCATGGGGATTAAATTAGAAGGTAGTGAGGGCATAATTACCAATCAAGCTGATTTAACTCTTACTAATAGTAAAAATGTCACTTTAGCGGGCAATAAAGTTATTAATGAAGGCAATTTAACGGCGGCAAATATACAGATTTATCCCTCAGAAACGACCTTAAATTTAACAAGTAAAACCGTTAATCCACGTTTACAACCTGATACCACATTAGGCGCTGAAAACACCGAAATAGAAGCGATTGACCCGAATAATGACAAAGTAATTGGGGGAGCAGAAAGAGGAGCTAATTTATTCCATAGTTTTCTTGAATTTAATGTGGAATCTGGCCGAGGAGTTTACTTTGCTAATCCTGCCGGAATTGACAATATTTTTAGTCGAGTTACGGGAGCAAATACTTCGGAAATTAGGGGAACATTGGGAATATTAGGAACTGCTAATTTATACTTACTTAATCCTAATAGCTTACTATTTGGATCGGAGGCAAAATTAGACTTAAACGGGTCATTTTTAGCCACCACTGCTGATAGTATTTTGTTTGAAAATGATTATAAATTTAGTGCCAGTAACCCCGATCTTCCCTCCTTATTAACTATTAATATACCCAGCGGTTTAGAGGTTAAGGAAAATGCGGGAGATATTGTGGTACAAACCGGGAAAATTAAGTTGAATGAAAGTCGGGAAAATGGCGATGCGGGTCAACTATTAGATGATTATCAAATAATTAACGATAAAAATAGCCAACTTCCTGATCGTATCTTGGGAGAATTATCCGACCTAAACGATGTCGATTTATATCAAATTTACCTGCTTGAAGGAACGGAAATTAAACCCACAACCGTAGGTGGAAGTGCTGTTGACACCCAGCTATTTTTATTTGATAGTCAAGGTTTAGGAATTAGTGCCAATGACGACAGTCAGGGAGGAGGACAATCAACTGTTCCTCCAGTAAACCAATCTGGTATCTACTATTTAGGAATCTCCAGTTGGGATAATAATCCCTTGAGTGCTGAGGGTCCGATTTTTACCAACGGTCAATTTGAAGTACCAGGAAGCGGTGCTAATTCGCCCCTAAACGGTTGGGTTAGTACAGGTACTTATAGTAGTGGATTATATAACCTAATTTTAAAAGCACTCGCGCCTAATCCCTACTTTTTAAGAGCAGCTGAGGGGAAAACCCTCGCCCTAATTGGCGGCAATATAAACATTGATGGTGGTAACATTATTTCCCCTGGGAGCAATATTTATCTAGGTGGTTTAAAAGCCAACGGTAATCTCACCCTGACAAATGGCATAGAACCTCAATTGCCGGCTAATCTGACCAGAGGGGATGTGAATATCTTGAATTCCAAAATCAAGTCAATTGGCGGAGGTGGAGGAAGTATTACCATTGAGGGGCAAAACCTGAATATTTTAGGAAAACTTAGCGAAGTTATTGCGGGTATAGATTCAGATTTAGGTAGCCCCACTGCCCAATCTGGCGATATAAAAATCAATATAGCTGATGCAACCCTCATCCAAGAGAGTCCTATTTTTAATAATGTCGAGTATGAAGGTCAGGGAAATGGGGGAGATATAGTCATTGATACCTCTACTTTAACTATGGAAAAAGCCGGAGTTATTGGGGTGAATACCTCCGGGCAAGGAAATGCGGGACAGATCAAGATTGCTGCTTCTGATGGTATCATTGTCGATGGGCTAGTTCCTTACGGTGTTATCGTAAGTCGGGTAGTGAATGGAGCAGTAGGCAAGGCTGGGGGAATTGTGATTGATACCTCTACTTTAACTCTTAAAAACGGAGGCGTTATTGATGCCAGTAACTATACTTCTCAAGCAGATGGAGCGGGGGATATCAAGATTACCGCTCATGAGGGCATTTTTCTCTCAGGTGCAAATTCTCTAGGCCATGGCACTTATATAAATACTCAAACGTTTGGAGGAGTTGCCGATGCTGGAAATATTGTCATTGATACTTCTACTTTAACTCTTCAAGACGCAGCACGTATTACTGCGGGTACTAATACTTCAGGAAAGTCAGGGCAGATAGACATTAGTGCTACTAATGGTATCACTCTCAGGGGTGGAGGTACTCACATAGCGGCTGAAGCATTCAATACGGGTGACAGTAAGGGGATAGTCATTAATACTTCTAGTTTAAATCTTCAAGACGGCTCACTTATTACTGCTAGTACCCATAATCTTGGCAATGCGGGGGGAATCGATATTACCGCTACGGACAAAGTCTCTATCTCGGGCACTTTCTCTTATAATTTTGGTGGACTTTTGACCCGACCAATAGGTGGAATAGTAGCTTTTACTTTCAATAAAGGCAATGCCGGCGACATTAACGTCAATACCCCGAATCTCCAGATTGGTTCGGGTGCTGGAATGGAAGCTTTTACCCTGGGTGAAGGTAACGCTGGTAGTATTACCATTAACTCTCCTCAACTCGTTAACATTGGTAAAGATAGTCGATTAACCGTGGAAACCTCCGCCGCCGGACAGCCCGGAAACATCAATGTTACCACCGATCGCCTCACGATTGGTGAAAATGCGCAACTTAGCGCCACAGCGACGGCGACTTCAACCAATTTAGCGGGAGGAGGTAGTATTAATCTGAACGCAAATAATCTAAATATCTCAGGAAAATTGGGTATTTTCGCTGAAACTCAAGGACAAACTCCGGCAGGAAACTTAACCATTAATCCCCAAGAAAATAACCCTAATCTTGACATTAATTTTACAAAAAATGGCTTTATTTCAGCTTCAACTACTGCCACAGGAGACGGTGGGAATATAACAATTACTGCGCCAGAAAATTTGGACATTCAAGGATTAGGAAAAATCGCCGTCGAAACATCAGGAAATGGTAACGCTGGAGCGATTAATATTACTAGCAAAAACCTAAATCTTAGTGATGGCGTGCAAATTTCCGCGAACACCAATGGAGAAGGACAAGCTGGAGATATTAATTTGGCGATCGCCCAAAAAACCCTTGTAACAGGCTCAAATACAGGAATTTTGGCGAATACAACGGAAATTTCTCAAGGTAACAGCGGCAATATTAATCTGACTACCCAAAATTTAGTTATTAACAATGAGGGAGTTATTGCGGTAGATAGCAAGGGAACAGGAGAGGGAGGAAATGTTACTATTTCCACCGAAGATTTAGGGTTAAATAAAGGTAAAATTTCCGCAGAAACCACCAGTGGAAACGGAGGTAATATTAAACTCACAGTTACTGATTTATTAACATTAAATAATGGGAGTAAAATCTCGACAACAGCCGGTAATCAAGAAACAGCAGGAAATGGCGGTAATATTGAGATTTCTGCTCGTAATATCTTTAGTTTTTATCAAGATGATAATGACATTACAGCGAATGCTTTTACAGGTAAAGGTGGGCAAATTTTCATTACCACCGAATCAATTTTTGGCATTCAACCCCGAGAAGAATTAACTTTTTTAAGTGATATAACGGCTAGTTCAGCATTAGGATTAAAAGGACTTATTCAAATTACCCGCTTAAATGTTGACCCCACCGACGGATTAAGCAATTTACCAGAAATACCAGCAGAAGTAGAAATTGCCCAAGGATGTCAAACGGGAGGTCAAGGTAGTATCGCTTTTTATGATTTAGGAAAAGGTGGTTTAGCTGCGCAACCTGGGGATTTTTTAAGTAGTGATAATATTATTAGTTCCTGGATTCCTCTTATTATTGAAAGCGAAGAGCAACAAGCGAAATTAGACAAAAACCCGCTCATTTTTCCCGAATCCGACTTTAAATATAAATATTGTCAACAAAATTAATTTATGATTAATTAATAAAAGCCAAGATTTCACTGAAAAATTGTCTCCTTAGATACAAACAAGAGCAACCAAACTAACGCAACATAACTGAAAATTCTCAAACAGCTCTTAGCTGTTAACTGATAACTGTTAACTGATAACTGTTAACTGATAACTGATAACTGATAACTGTTAACTGTTAACTGATAACTGAGACTATGCTAGAATCAACTTTAAGTTAACATTTTGAAATATAGTTTTATCGGTCTGCTGTTTAACAGCCCATCGATCCTTAACCAATACTTGTTTTTGGTGATTAGTTCTAGCCTGAAAACTACCATTTTTAGGTAGAACAAACCCACCAAACAAGAATCTCACAAAATTAATTACAATTTAATTAGAAGTGGGAATGTCAACAGCGATAACCAGCAGGTGATTAAAAATTATGTTTGAACGCTTTACAGAAAAGGCTATAAAAGTGATTATGTTAGCCCAAGAAGAGGCCCGTCGTCTCGGACATAACTTTGTCGGGACTGAACAAATCCTCTTAGGGTTGATTGGTGAAGGCACGGGCGTAGCAGCCAAAGTCCTCAAGTCCATGGGTGTAAACCTCAAGGATGCTCGCATTGAAGTTGAAAAAATTATCGGTCGTGGTTCAGGTTTTGTCGCAGTGGAAATTCCCTTTACTCCTAGAGCGAAAAGGGTTTTGGAACTTTCCCTCGAAGAAGCGCGCCAACTGGGCCACAATTATATTGGTACAGAACACCTACTTCTCGGTTTAATTCGCGAAGGTGAAGGTGTTGCCGCTAGAGTCCTGGAAAACCTCGGTGTTGACCTCTCTAAAGTTCGTACCCAAGTAATCAGAATGCTGGGTGAAACTGCCGAAGTTGGAGCTGGTAATGTCTCCTCTGGACGCAATAAAACCCCGACTTTGGATGAATTTGGCTCGAATTTAACTATTTTAGCAGCTGAAGGTAAGTTAGACCCCGTGGTCGGCCGTGCTAAGGAAATTGAACGCGTTATTCAAATTCTCGGTCGTCGTACCAAAAATAACCCCGTTTTAATCGGTGAACCGGGCGTTGGTAAAACAGCCATTGCCGAAGGTCTCGCCCAACGTATCGCTAACAACGATATTCCCGATATTCTCGAAGACAAACGCGTTGTCACCCTCGACATTGGTTTATTGGTGGCCGGTACTAAATATCGCGGCGAATTTGAGGAACGTCTTAAAAAAATTATGGATGAAATTCGCCAAGCTGGCAACGTCGTCCTGGTTATTGATGAGGTACACACTTTAATTGGTGCTGGTGCTGCTGAAGGGGCGATCGATGCAGCGAATATCCTCAAACCAGCTTTGGCCAGAGGGGAACTTCAATGTATCGGTGCAACCACTTTGGATGAATACCGCAAGCATATTGAACGTGACGCTGCTTTAGAACGTCGTTTTCAACCCGTGATGGTCGGTGAACCTTCGGTAGAAGAAACCATCGAAATTCTCTACGGTTTGCGGGAACGTTATGAACAACACCACAAACTGAAAATCTTAGATGAAGCTTTAATCGCCGCAGCCCAGCTTTCAGATCGCTATATTTCCGATCGCTTCTTACCTGACAAGGCGATCGACTTGATTGACGAAGCTGGTTCTCGGGTGCGTTTAATGAATTCCCAATTACCTCCCGAAGCGAAGGAATTAGACAAGGAATTACGTCAAGTTCTCAAACAAAAAGATGAAGCAGTCAGGTCCCAGGACTTTGACAAAGCAGGTCAATTCCGCGATCGGGAAATGGAAATCAAAACCGAAATTCGCAATCTGGCCTCGGCTAAAGTGAAAAATTCGGGACAAATTGATGCGGTAGTTGACTCAGAAGAAATAGCCCACATTGTCTCTTCTTGGACCGGTGTTCCCGTTAACAAGATTACCGAAAGCGAATCCGAAAAACTCATGCACATGGAAGATACCCTCCATCAACGGATTATCGGTCAAGAAGAAGCCGTAAAAGCCGTTTCTCGTGCCATCCGTCGGGCTAGAGTTGGACTGAAAAATCCTAATCGTCCCATTGCCAGTTTCATCTTCTCTGGACCTACCGGAGTGGGTAAAACCGAGTTAACCAAAGCACTGGCCACCTATTTCTTCGGTTCAGAAGACGCGATGATTCGCTTGGATATGTCCGAATATATGGAACGTCACACCGTTTCCAAATTAATCGGTTCACCTCCTGGTTATGTGGGTTATAACGAAGGTGGTCAACTTACCGAAGCAGTGCGTCGTCGTCCTTATACCGTGGTTCTGTTCGACGAAATCGAAAAAGCACACCCTGACATCTTCAATATGCTGCTGCAAATTTTAGAAGATGGTCGTTTAACCGACGCCAAAGGACGCACCGTTGACTTTAAAAATACACTCCTGATCATGACTTCTAACATCGGTTCAAAAGTCATTGAAAAAGGAGGCGGAGGTTTGGGTTTTGAGTTTGCTGAAGATGCCGCCGAATCTACCTATAACCGCATTCGTTCCTTAGTTAATGAGGAATTGAAGCAATATTTCCGTCCTGAATTTCTCAATCGTTTGGATGAAATTATTGTCTTCCGTCAACTTAACAAAGAGGAAGTCAAGGAAATCTCCGAAATTCTGCTCAAAGAAGTCTTTAAACGTCTTACTGAACAGAAAATTACCCTCCAAGTTACCGATAAATTTAAGGAACGCTTAGTAGAAGAAGGCTACAATCCTGCCTACGGTGCAAGACCTCTCCGTCGCGCAATTATGCGTCTTTTAGAAGATGTGCTTGCTGAGGAAATCCTCACTGGTCGTGTGGGCGATGGAGACACAGCTTTAGTGGATATTGGTGAAGATAACAAGGTAATTGTTAGCAGTGCTGAGAAAAAACAACCCGTTTTAGTCAAGGCTGGAGACTAATTAAATTTATAGCAATCCTAAAGGCGTTGCATAACTCTAAGATGAAATTGTAGGGGCAGGGTAGGCACAAGACCTACCCCTACATGGTGGCCCCCCGAAACCCTGATCGGGTAGGGACAGGGTAGGCACAAGACCTACCCCTACATTGAGAATAAATATCAAATCATCTCGCAACTATGCAACGCCATCCTAAATAGGTTGTGGTAGAGACGTGGCCGTCGTACCGGTCTCTACAGTAAGGTTTTAAGAATTTAAAATAATACAACTTATCTAGGATTGCTATATCTTTTAAAGTGGGAAATACCCACTTTATTTTTAATTAGAAATAATTGTTTTAGAAGCAATACGAGTGCGTTTTTTCTCGATTTCACTTAATTCTCCTTGTGTTTGTAAGACTGTAGCACTATGTTGTAAGACCGTTGCTCCACTGGTATCTCCCATTTGTAAAGCCGTTTTGGCCGCTGTTTGTAACATCGTAGCGGCGCTTTTTGTGTCACCTTGTGCCAATTTGGCCTCGGCAATCTGGGTTTGACGATATTTCGCTAAGGCTAAAATTGATTTTTGTACCGTTTGATCCTGTTGCGGCTGATATTGCGGTTGTACTTCCACATTGACGGGGATTTTCTCGGAAATTAAACCCTGTTGATTTTCAGACGGGTTATCATATTTAATTTGTACCTTGGCAATGGTTTGATTTCCTATTGTTAATTGACCAATATATAAGTTAACTAAAATTGATCGTGGAGTTCCTTTCATTAGGTCTCCTAAACGCACTTGTAAACCATTTTCCCCTTGAATATAACTTAATTCTATCGTTTCTGGAGCGACTTGGGCGATCGGTTTTATTTCTGCCAAACGTACTTGTGGCGCTAATTCTAAGTTTAAATAGGCATTAGTTAAACCCACTGATTGGATGCGATCAAATAATTGGTTAAATTTAGCCAATGCATCTTCTGATTTTTCGATATAAGATAAATTACCACTTCCTAAATCCGCAATTTTTTCCAAAATATCTTGATTCCAATGAGCGCCAAAACCTAGGGTATTTAAAGTTATATTATATTCGGAAGCGAGTTGGGATAATTTTAAACATCGTTGATTATCTCCGTGTTCATTTTCTCCGTCAGTTAACAGGAAAATTTGTTTAACCGTATTTTTCGCTCCTTTAGCTATTTCTTGAATTCCCACCTTTAACCCTTCGTCAATGGCTGTACCTCCATCAGCTTCTAGCATTTGCAACCTTTTGATAATATCTATTTTATCCGTTACAAGCTGATTGGGAAATAATACTTTGGCACGATGATCAAAAACAATAATCGAGAGATTGTCATGGGAGCTTAATTTTTCGATGATAGAAATAGCGGCTTTTTTTACCGTTTCTAGTGGTTTTCCCTGCATTGAACCACTATGATCCAAAATTAAACACAAATTTAAGGGTAAATGACTTTCCTCTAATTCAGAAATAGCTTGAACAGAAATAGATAATTGACGTTGAGTATTCGTTTGGTTACTATCTAAGTGGAGATCACTTAAAAGTGGTTTTAGTATAACTTTCATTTGTTTAATCCTTGTAGTTTATTTAACTTAAATTATAATATTCAATCAAGGAAATTTACCGGTTAAGTTGAAATAAATACTCTGTATGATTATCTATTTTAGCTTAATTTAAAGATCAATTTAAAAATTATCAATCCAAAATATTCAATGTTTACATTTTAAAATTATTCCTTAAATTTAAAAGCCTTTTTATTATAAAATAAATGCCAGTTATTACTCTATATGTTGTTTAATTATATTATTGAATCGGTACTTTATTGATGGCAAAAAAAAAAAGGGAATAGATAAGCAAGTAGGCCGGGGGTATATAAAAACAGAAGGTGTCTCTGATCCAACACCCAAAGCTGCTCGAGGTCGCGGAAGTATTAAAATTGGAAGCTATGATACCAACGATTGGACTGCTAAAAAATACGTTTTTGTTGTTTTACTCATTAGTATTCCTTACTTCGCTATGTTGTTTGCTTTGTATTCCGCTGGACTTACTGTATTGGTGGCCATATTATTAGGACTTACCATCTTATGTGCTTTATTGGTAAGTTTAGCCTATTGGGTTGACAAAGCCGACTTTTAACTTTCAGCATACATTTAATTCAGCTCTTAAAACATAATTCAATTACTAAAAAAGATGTCTAACTCTAATCCAGAAATCGCCATGGAAAAAGAAATCTTAAACTTCATTGAACAAGGAAAATTTTTAGAAGAAACAGGACAACTTGATGAGGCGATCGCCTATTACCGTCAAATACTTAATGTAGAGCCGAATAATTATCAAATAACCCAAAAATTGGCTGAAGCTTTTAAAAAACAAGGTAATTTAACGGAAGCAATTTATTATTATCAGCAAGCTATTACAATTAATACTTTACCGAAGCAGACAGAAATTATAAATCAAAATATTTTAGTAACAGAAACAACTCAAAAGAGAACCGAAATTGGTACTGAACAAGAATTATTTAACCAAGCTGAATCTTTTTATCAGCAAAAAAATTGGCAACAAACCATAATTTTATGTCAAAAAATATTAGAAATTAACCCTAATTTTGCCCAAGGTTATAAAATATTTGGTAATACTTTGCAACAAATAGGGCAAAATGAACAGGCCTTAAATTTATATCAAAAAGCCTTAGAAATCAAGCCAGATTTTGCCGAAGTTTATGCAAATGTGGGTAGTATTTATGCCAAACAAAAAGATTGGCAAGCAGCCTTAAATAATTATGAAAAAGCCGTTAATTTTAACCCAAAATTAGCCGCAGTCTATCGTAATATCGCCAAAATATTGAAAGAAACTGGTCAAATTGAACCGGCAATTCAAGCAACTTATCAAGCTTCCCTGATTGAACCAGAAAAAACAAGTTCCGAAGAATATTACACAATTGCTAATTATTTATTAAGACAAAATCAAATAAATCCGGCCATTTTATGCTTACGTAAAGCAATCGAATATCAACCCGATTTTCTGGAAGCTTATCAAGAATTAGCCAAAATATTACAGCAACAAGGGGAATTAGAACAGGCCAGCGAATGTTATCGTAACCTGATCATCTTACAATCAAAAAAAGCGAGTGAAACTGTTAATAAAAAAGGGGAAAATTTAGAACAAACCCTATCCTCTCAAGGGCAAACTAAGAGCGATCAATTAAATAAACAACCTGTAAGTGATGAGGCAAATTTAACCAGCTTAAAAGAAACAAATTCCGCCGAATCCTGCGCTAATTTGGGCAGTCTGTACGCTCAAAAACAACAATGGAACGAGGCCATATCTTCCTATAAAAAAGCCTTAGAAATTAATCCTAACTTAGCAGCTGTATATCGGAACTTAGCCAGGGTTTATGAGCAAACTGACCAACAAGAATTAGCGACTAATTGTTGGTATCAGGCATATAAGTTAGAACCAGAAACCGTTAAACCAATCGATTATTATCATCTGGGTAATAGTTTCTTAAAAATCGGGCAAGTCACCGAATCCTTTAATTGTTATCGGCAGGCCATTCAACTAAAAATCGACTTTTCCTTAGCTTATCATCAAATCGGATTAATTCTGATTAAACAGCAAAAATTAACCGAGGCAAAACAATGTTTTCAACAAGGAATTAAGCAAAATCCCAATGATGCTCAATCCTATATCTATCTAAGTGAAATTTATAGCCAAGAACAGGATTTTCAAGAAGCCCTTAATTGTTGTTTTCAAGCACTCAAAATTGATCCTAATAATTGGCAAGGCTATCATAATTTAGGGAATCTTTACCTTAATCAAGAAGAAAACTGGGAAAAAGCCGTTGAATGCCTACGTCAAGCTATTACAATTAACCCCAAATTTTCTTGGTCACATCATAACTTGGGCGAAGCTTGTTTAAAATTAAAATATTATCAAGAAGCCGCTAATTCCTTCCAAAAAGCGATCGAAATTAACCCGAATTTTCATTGGTCTTATTATAATTTAGGCGAGGCCTTAGTTAAATTAGAAAAATGGGAAGAAGCTGCCAATGCCTATGGTAAAGCTCAGGAATTAGAAACTGATCTGCCCAAAATAGAAGAAAAGATAAGCCAAACTTTACAACACCAATATCAAGAGGAATTAGAAGAAGCTTTTAATAATTATCGCGAAGAAATTAAAGAAAATTCCAACTATAGAGAAACCGATAACAAAGGATTAGAAATTAATCCAGAAAACGCCGAAATACTGGTTAGTTTAGGGGAAATTTTATTAGAGAATAATAAAAATCAAGAAGCGATTAATTGTTGGGAGAAAGCGATCGCCATTGTTCCACCTTTTGTCAAAACTTATCTTAATTTAGGCATAGCTTTAGAAAAAGATGGCAAAATAGAAGAAGCAATTGCCCTTTATCAAAAATGTATTAGTTTAGATCCTGAAGAAGCTTGGGCCTATATTAAGTTAGGTGTTCTTCTTTTTAAAGAAGGTCAAGAGGAAGAAGCTATAAATTTATTTCAATTAGCCATTATCAAAGACCAGAAAAATCCTTTTAGCTTTATCGGTTTATTAAATATTTTAATCAAGCAAGAAAAATTATCAGAAAGTGCTCTTTTATGTTGTCAAGCTTTAAAAAGACATCCCGAAAATTTACAATTGCAATCTTTGCAAAAAATAATTAACGAAAAACGAACCGAAATAAGATTACTCAAAGAAAAATCAAATAATATAAACAAATATTATAACAGTTTAAAAAGAGAAGATAAATATGAAAATTCTCCCTTTTATGATGGTTGTATTGAAAAAGCAGATTCTGATTTTATTGTAGGTTGGGCTAGAGATAAACATAATCCCGATCGAACCTTAATCTTAGATGCTTATATCAATGATGAATTTATTAGTAGTTGTAAAGCTAACAAATATAGAGGTGATTTAGCTAGCAAATTTAGTAGTAATGGTTACTATGGTTTTGTGATCGAAATTCCTAAAAGCTTGATTTTCCAAAATAAAATCTCAGTAAATGTCAAATTAAGAGCAACCAATAAAGATTTGAGAAATTCACCCATAGACATTGGGGTGGGTTCTGTTGGTCAAAAACACCTAAATTATCATCAAAACCAGCATTTCTATTTAATTGAGCAAAATTTGTATAAATATCAAGATCCGGAATTAGTTAATCGCAACTCCCCCAAAGTTGCTTTAATTATCTTGAATTTAAATGGGGCTTTTGTTTTAGATCAGTTATTTGCTTCTTTTCAAACTTATAACACTTATAAAAATGTAGAAATTATCGTAGTTGACCACAATTCCCAGGATGAAAGTGTCAAAATTTGTGAATTTTGGTCTCAATCTTTACCGGTTAAAATTATCGCAAGAGATCGTAATTATTCCTTTTCCGAGTCGAATAATTTGGCGGCTCAAAAAACCGACGCTTCACTGCTGTTTTTCGTCAATAACGATATGATGTTCTGTCAGGACATCATTCCCGAATTGGTGAACATAGCTCAAGATCAAACCGTGGGTATTGTGGGAGTAAAACTCCTCGACATTATTGATAGTCATCAACGCACATTGCCACCAACACAGCATTTAGGTATTCAATTTAATTTTTATGAACAAAAAAGAATATTTCGTCCCTTTGATATTAGATATTCATCTCATTTACTAGGAGTCAATTCATCAGCTTGGTTTGTACCAGGTACCACTGGAGCCGCGATGATGTGTAAACGCGAGGAATTTATGGCCGTTGGCGGCTTTTATGAAGGTTACTTCTATGGCTATGAAGATGTGGACTTGTGTTTATCATTTCAACGAGAACTGAAGAAAAACATTGTTTGTTCCAACAATTTAGCCATGTTTCATCATCGTGGTTTAACCAGATTTAATAACCCCTCCAAAACCTTTGCTTTAAGACAGTCAGATAATCAGCAACAAATGGAAAAGCGTTTTGGTTATTATGTTCGTCGCCGTCATTTATCTGATTTCTTTGACAAGGGGTTATTCTGGACTTGTTCCCCTTTACGCATCGGTTTTGCAGTGACGGAAGCTAGTTTAGAGGCTTCCGCTGGCGATTATTTTACCGCTTTAGAATTGGGCGAAAATTTAGTGGAAGAATTTGGTTGGGAAGTTTTTTACTTATCTCAAAAAGATAAAAACTGGTACGACATGAGCAGTTTAGATGTAATTGTCGTCATGCGAGATGATTACAATCTCAATGAATTGCAAAATTGTAAACCCAGTTTAGTCAAGATTATGTGGATACGAAACTGGTTTGAGCGCTTGACTACCAGGCCTTGGGTTGGCGACTATCATCTAATTTGGGCTTCTTCCCGAAGGGCGGTTGAGTATTTAGGAAAAGAATTGGCTAAACCAGTGGTGTTTATGCCCATTGCCACTAATAACCAACGTTTCCAAGAAGCTGAATTTGAACCGGAATTTGTCTCTGATTATTGTTTTACCGGTAGTTATTGGAACTCACCCCGAGAAATCGTCGATTTTCTCGAACCTGATAATTTACCCTTTGATTTCGCTTTGTATGGTTACAATTGGGAAACCTTTGATAAATTTAACAAATATTACCGTGGTCCGCTTCCTTATCGGGAAATGTCCAAAGTATATGCTTCCACCAAGATTGTGGTGGATGATGCTAACATCGTGACCAAAGAATGGGGCTCCGTCAATTCCCGTGTTTTTGATGCCCTCAGTGCGGGAGCTTTAGTGATTACCAATGGTAAATTGGGCAGTGACTATGTCTTTGATGGTTTGCTACCGACATTTGATTCCCAAGAATCTTTAGAACAACTTTTGCGAGAATATTTAACCAATGAACCGAAACGACTCGCACTGGTGAGCAAATTACAAACCATTGTTAATGAACATCATACCTATAAACATAGGGCATATACCGCCTTTAAGTCTTTACAAGCGAAAATGAGTTCGACTTTCCGCCTTAGTATCAAAATTGGCGCTCCTCGTTGGGAGGGCATCCAAGAATGGGGAGATTATCATTTTGCCTTGGCCATCAAACGGGCTTTTGAAAGAAAAGGCCATTCGGTACGCATTGATATTTTACCCGAATGGGATACCTATCAAAATTATGGTGATGATGTGGTTCTTGTTTTGCGTGGTTTAAGTGAATATAAACCCAAACCTTATAATATCAACTTAATGTGGAATATTAGTCATCCCGATAAGATTTCTAGCCATGAATATGAACAATATGACCATATTTTTCTGGCCTCTTTATCTTACGTTGAAGATTTAAAGAAAAGAATCAATGTGCCCGTGGAGTCATTATTGCAATGCACCGATCCTGATGTTTTTTACCCCGACACCGAAGGCGAAGAAGAAGTTGGCTCGGTGGTGTTTGTCGGTAATTCTCGCAAGGTTTATCGTAAAATTGTCAAAGATGCCCTCGAGTCTGGGATTAAGGTTGATGTTTATGGTACAAATTGGGAATACTTTATCTCCCCCGATTATCTCAAAGGTGAACATATACCCAATGAGATTTTGCGACGTTACTACACCCGTGCTGATGTGATCTTAAATGATCACTGGGACACCATGAGTCGTTATGGTTTTATTTCTAATCGACTTTTTGATGCCGCCGCTTGTGGTGCTACCATTGTATCTGATCAAGTATCAGGTTTAGACGAAGTATTTGGCGATCATATCCTTACCTATAGTTCTGCTTCCGAGTTACCTAAACTGATGCAGGAAACCCTGGACTTAAAAGAGGCCCATCGGGAAAAAAGATGGAAATTTTCTCAATATATTAGAGAAAATCATAGTTTTGCCAAACGTGTTGAAAAAATGCTTGGGACTATTGAAAAATTACATCAGCAAAAAATGGACAAGCAACCTGACAAAAAAAGCACATAAAACAGAGCCATTAATTGATTACAGGAGAAAGGTTTTACTGATGAATGCAAAAGAAATGATTAGATTAGGACCAGAACATGAACATGGTATTAAAAAGCTTCAGGTTGGCTGTGGACCGAAAAATATTCTTCCTGATTGGTGGAACGTTGATATACGAAAATTTCCCGGTATAGATTTGGCCATGGATGTCACCCAACCTTGGAATTTGAGCAATTTAGAATATGTCTATGGTGAACATTTTTTAGAACATTTAAGTTTGGAAGGGGCGATCGCCTTTCTTGATCAAGCTTGGCAAAGTCTTAAACCAGGTGGGGTGATTCGGTTATCTACACCCTCGGTGGAATGGGTACTTTCGACTCATTTTGATTTGTCAGAGACAAATACGAAAAAAAAAGTTTCTTCCACTTTTGCCATCAATCGGGCTTTTCATGGCTGGGGACATCAATTTCTTTATTCTCAGGAATTTCTCACCGCCTTACTTGAGAATATGGGCTATCAAAATGTTAAATATTGCGAGTATGGCCAGAGTGAAGACCAAGCATTGAGTGAGTTAGAAAAACATGGAAATTACAAGATCAATAATGGTTATCCTAGTGTTTGGATTGTGGAGGGAACTAAGGGTGATACTCGTAATGAATCTCAACTAGCCTCCTATATAAATTTTATTCAGGACTCTTATATAAAGTATGTTAAATCAGGTCATTAAGGCAAAAGTCATCGTGATTAAAACTATAAAAAATAACTTTTTTTGCAATTGCATCTTATCAGGTAAAGAAAAATGCTAATAGATGAATTAGAGTTTTGTGAATATCTTAAAAAAATTTGTTCAGGAAAGTCTGTAGCTGTGGTCGGTAACTCTCCTATATTACTAGAATATAAGAATGGGGATTATATAGATAGCCATGATGTCGTCATTCGTTTTAATACTGCTGAACTTAATGGATTAGAAATCCATACGGGGCAAAAAACAACCCTAAGATTTGTACTTTTACAAATGCAAGAAGAGCATGAGTCTTTTTTTGATCATCTCAAAGAAGATTCCATTATAATAACAAAGCCGATCAATCAGGATAAACTCGCTAATAAAAATGATCTGATTGTTTTAAAATTTAGTATTCACGGAATTGCCTTTACAATAATAGATAACATACTAGGCACAAACTACAGCCAACAAAGCTTAAAACCAGTCAGATCGGGGCTAGCTGTTTTATTGTATTTAATTGCACCCGAAATAGGTATTAAAAAAATATCTGTTTTTGGTATGGAAAGATTCCCCAGACAAGATGGGGAGATGCATTTTTACAAGGATAATAAAGAATGGGAACAACTAACAAAAACTTATGATAATTTTCATCTACCTTTAACAACTGAAATAGAGATTTTCAATCAAATTTTAGAGCGGATGGATTTAATTACCTATGAACCAAAAATAAATTCCGATTCAAATACGGATACTTTTCAAATCAATGTCACTAAAATAAACAATAAAAATCTGAGTAATCTGCTCACTGCTTGCTGGTTAGACTATCCTAAACAAAATCAGCAATTAATCACGCAACAAAACACGAGTAAAGAATCAATTATTGTCGCTGGTTGGGTACTTCCCAAACAAGATGATGTGACTATTAAGATTATTGCTAAAACATCAGATTATGAAAAAGAAGGTATTTTATCAATTGAAAGACCGGATGTTGTAAAAAAGAAACTTAATATTAATCCTCTCAACTCCCCCTTTACTAAATGTGGTTTTAACTTTGAGATAGAATTTAGCAAAAAAATAGAACTTTTTATCTCTATTAATGAAGTTAGCCACCATTGGCTAACCATTGAAATGCTCCCCAGAGAATCTACTCAAATAAGAGCAATTAAAGCATGGCATAATTTTATTGACAATAGAATTGAAAAAATCTCTCTCAATGATGCTAAGGAACTACAAAAGTTAGAGCCAAACTTGATTGCTAAACATCTCTATAAAAAGCCGATCATCGTTAAAAACGATCTAAAAAAAGCATTAAACTCTCCCTGTTTTAAAGAAAAGGAAAAAGATTTTTTGAAATCTTTTTTTGCCCAAATCAGTAAAAATGATTTTTGTGCTGATTTAGTAGAATCCGCCTTAAATAATGATTTATGCAGTATAGTTAATCCGTTTGGACTAGGATCCGCCATCTGTAATCAGAGTTTTCAGGTTTTGACTAATATAACAGCGTTACGATTTATCTGTCCATCTGGAGAAACTTTTTTTATTTTCCAATGGATTACCTCAGCAGATGCCATCTATTTTCCCTGTCGAGACTTTATTTTTAGAAATCATCATATCTGCGATCAACAAATCTATCAGTTTATGGTGAACTTGTGTGGCCATTTTACTTTTGTTCTCGATTATATTATCAAATCCTCCCGTAATAAATTTGCTGGAATCTTAGCATCTTCACATCGTCCCTATCATTTTTATTATGATGTCTGCCTCGGTGTTTATTTTCTCTTTAAAAAAAATTTGATCACAAAAATTCCGGCTATTTATCTTTATCAAGGAGAAGATTTTTTCTCCATTAAAACTATTTTCGATGCTTCTTGTGATGAATATATAAAAAATCCAGCTTTTATTCGTAACAATTGCGAAAATAAGAATCTATTTTATCTTCATATCGGAAGTAATGGTGGTGATCAAAACAATATAATTTTCCATGAGGAAATCAGTGATCTCATTTTAACTAAAGCTGACCAATTAGTGAGTCCAGAAATCTTACTGGAAGTCAAAATGGCTCAAGAATGCTATCCCTTGCTGTGGTTTGGTATTACTGGTCAAAAAAGAACTTGGCGAGAACAAGTTGAAGGTGGTGCAAAAATTATTACGGAATTGGCGAAAATGTATCCTCATCTGGGAGTAGTATTTGATGGTTGGACTAGTCCTTTACATCCTCTTGCTCAAGATATTGTAGAAATCACCAAGGATAAGGCTGTAGTAAATAAGATTATAGAATTATTACCCAAGGATGCCAGAACTTTTAATCTAGTAGGTGCTGACGCCATTAGAAAATTAGCTTTGGCAACTATTATTGATGTCTTTATTGCTAATAATTCCACTGGCTCCATGTATGTAGATCGCTTTGCCAGAAAACCAGGAGTCGCACATATCGGTCGTTCTTTTTTGAAAGGTTCTGATACTCAAATTCATTATCAACGTCGCACCGTACCTTCTGAACACATTGTAGATATACCAAATCCAAAAAACAAAAGTGGTTCTCACACCAGTTATAGCATTGCTCCCGATGTTATCTTAAATATGATTAAGGAGATACTAGACAAAAATAACCAAAACAATAACTGAAACTTGGACAATTACTAATTTTAAAAATCAGATTTTATGAACCCCATCGAACTTATCAAAAACTGCGAAAACCTAGTTTATGACTCCCTTAGCCAAATGTTGGCTCAACGTTATGAGATTACCTATAAACCAGATGGTAGTCCTGTTACCACTGCTGATGTGTTAATGGAAAATATCATCAAAAAATATTTGACCACTCAAATTCCGAATCTGAGGTTTATTGGTGAGGAGTCTTTTGATTTTGCTTGGTCTGAAAATACAGGATATTTAGCCATTCTTGATCCCATTGACGGTACAGAAAATTTCTGCTCTGGTTTAAAGGAGTGGGGAGTTTCTCTGAGTTTGTGGCATGGTCAAGAACACCTCGCTAGTATGTTATTAATGCCTGAACTCCAAGAATGTATTAAAACAGGTGATCAGATTAAACCTCGATTTTCTCGCATTACGGGGTTTTCTTCTTCCTATAATGATTTGATTGCCAAAGGTATCAAGGAGGCGATCGAATATCGTGTTACCGGATGTGCGGTTTATAATTTGTTTAATGTGATTCGTGGTTCTTTTGCTCGGTTTATTAATCCTAAAGGGGCCTATGTCTGGGATTTATTACCCGGTATTATGTTGGCTTCTGAACATGGTTGTCAAATTTTGTTAAATGATGAACCATATCAAGGACAATTGCTTGATCCAACTCAAAAATATCGGGTTGATATTCGTCATGTTTACAATTTAAACAATATTGAGGAGACTAAATGAGCGTTTTAGTTTTAAATAGTTTAGCGACCGAAATTGAAAATATAGCTGCTACTTATACTAGCGATACGATTTTTATTCTCGGTAAGGGACCAAGTATTGACGAGATAAAACCAGAGGTTTTTAAAGGTTCATTACTGATTGGGATTAATGATGCTGAACGCATTGCACCTGTTGACATCACTATTTTTCACAGTGATTGGGTCGCCAAGGCTTTAACCGACAAGGGTTGTCGAGCAAGGCTTTATTTGACTCCGAGAACATATTTATTCGGCGACAAACCCCAATTTATCGCTCCCTATATAAAATTAAGTCAATCTTCTTCGGAATTGATGATGCAACGCTTCATGGGAGACGATTTCGTCATTGAAGATATGCTCTTTATGTCAGGGTTGAAAATTGCCAAGGAAATAGCCCGTATTCGTGGTCGTAAGCAGACTGTTTATATGGTAGGTTTTGATTTTGACCTTTCCCTTGGTCACAGTCAGCAATTAGGTCAAGATTATGCCACGGAAGATCACGAAGAAGGCTCCCTAAGGGTTTCGATGCAGGAGTTTTATTTGCTCAATGTCCTTTATTTTCTCCGTGACAGCGATTTGGAAGTTAAACACGTTGGTAGAAAAAGCTTTAGCGCTCTTACTACCACGGAATTAAATACCTCTTTAGCCAAAACTTATTATGATAATGTTCATGTTGGCCAAGTTGCTATTATTGCCGAGTTAACCACTAATCATTTTGGCGATCGAGTTCGCTTAGAAAGAATGATTCGAGCTTCTCATGCGGCCGGTGCAGATTATATCAAGCTTCAAAAGCGTGATGTGGGGACTTTTTACAGTCAGGAGCAGTTGGAATCACCCTATAAATCACCTTTTGGCAAAACTTTTGCTGATTATCGCTATCAATTGGAGTTATCTAAGGAAGACTTTGAATTTGTCGATCGCCTTTGTCAAGAAATAGGAATTGGTTGGTTTGCTTCGGTGTTAGATGAACCTTCTTTTTATTTTATGGCCGATCTTAATCCAGAGTTAATTAAGTTGCCTTCTACTATTTCTGAACACCGGGATTATCTGACCATGGTGGCCAAGAATTATACGGGTAATATTGTGCTTTCGACGGGGATGACTAGCAAGTTTTATGAGGATTTTATTTTAGAAAACTTTAAGGCCTGTGAAAAGTTATACTTACTTCAATGTAATTCGGCCTATCCTACCCCACTTCACGATTGTCATATTGGTGTAGTACGTCACTACCATGATTTATCCCAAAAATATCCGCAAATTGTGCCGGGTTATTCTAGTCACGATCATGGTTGGAAAGCCTCGGCTTTAGCGGTGGCAGCGGGTGCTAAAATGTTGGAAAAACACGTTAAATTGGGTAACACTGAATGGGCGCATTTTGATGCGGTAGCGGTGGATTTGACAACTTCAGCTTTTGTTGACTATATTGATAATATACGCGAAACTGAGTTGATTGTAGGTAGCGAAATTAAACAAATTAACAAAAGTGAACACCATAAATATTTTAAATGATCTATTTTGAGGTATCTAACCGATGAAAGTTGTTGCTTATGTTCCCCTAAAGTTGAATAACGAACGTCTTCCCCATAAAAATACCAAGTTATTTGACAATGGACGTCCGTTACTATCCTATATCTTTGAGACATTAATTAATACTAAAGGATTAGATGATATCTATGCTTATTGTAGCGATGATTCGATCTGCCGGTATCTTCCCGAAAAGGTTAAATATCTCTCACGTAGTACAGAACTTGATCGCTCAGACACTCTAATTAATGAGGTTATGTTGGCATTCGCCCATGATGTTCCAGCCGATATTTATGTACTAGCCAATGCCACTGTGCCATTTTTATCTTCGGATAGCGTTGAATTAGGAATAAAGAAGGTAGTCGGTGAAAATTATGATTCGGCCTTAACAGTGCTTCCACACCAAGATTTCTTCTGGTTTAATCACAAACCTTTTAATTACGATCCTAGTTCTATTCCGCGTACTCAAGATATGAAACCAATGTACTCTGAAACAACTGGTTTATATATTTATACCCGAGATATTTTACTCAATCAGAATCGTCGGGTGGGCGATCGCCCTTTTCTGATTCCTGTCACTAAGATAGAAGCGATTGATATTAACGAGCCCATTGATTTTGTGATCGCCAATGCTATATCTAAAGAAATCGACAACCAAAATCATTGATTCTAGGAGACTAAGATGCAGACATCTACAGATTTTTCATGTATTTTATGTGGCGAAAAATGTTATTAATTCTGACGGACAAAAACCTTGGACTTTCCTCGGTAATATTATTAAACCGATAATTGTGGAAGGATGCTTTGATGTTCACACAGAAGAAGATTTAATAAAAACAGAAAAGTGGCTTAATGAAAATAACAACATATAAAACCCTTATTACTCAAAAACGCTCATTAACTTCAGAAAAACAGCAATCTGTACTTGATTTTGTTTTTTTTTGAGCGACAAATTATTAAATCTAAAATTTGTGATTACCAAGAATACAAATAATCAGCTATAATGTGGTCACAGAGTGGTCATATTATAGCTTATGAAAAGTATAGGGGTACGAGAGTTTAGAGACAAAGCATCTCATTATCTAGCTAGTAGTGAGATTATCGCCATTAAAAAACATGAAAAATTAGTGGGATTTTATATTCCGATTCAAGAATCAAATCAAGAGGAAGTAGAACAAGCATTTCAACGCTTGTCGGAGACTGTTATTACAGCTTTAGCTGAAAGTGGACTTTCTGAGGAAGCACTAAGCAAAGCCTTAGATTTATCAGTAAAAGAGGAAGAGTGAAATGGATTTAGTTATTGATGCTAATATCCTAGTAGCTGAACTTATACGCCAGCGTGGAAGGGAATTGATTATTCATCCTGCTTGGAAACTCTATATTGCAGAGAAAGCATGGGAGGAAGCCGGTTATGAATTAAATAAAAGAATCACTATCATGATTGAAAAAAAAGTTTTTTCCTCAGAAATTGGGTACAAGTTATTAGATGATGCTTTTGCTCTCGCCGAAATGAATATTTCTTTAATACCAGATGAATTTTACGAACCATACAAAACTATAGCACTCGCTCGCATCCCTCGTGACCCAAATGACTGGCCTACGGTCGCCTTAGCTTTATTCCTCAAAGCTGGAATTTGGACTTCGGACAGAGATTTTTTGGGTTGTGGTTTACCCACATGGACTACTGAAACTTTAATTTCTTATCTGGCCAATGAGTATGGTTTCTGATTTTAACATACTGTTACATACCCCAACTAACCTTGGGATATATATAGTGATTCCAATTAAGATTAAAACAGTTGAAAAATAGGTTCGTAGTTGCGCTTTAGCGCTTCTTAGGACTAAAGTCCAACAACAAACTAAAAACTTTTGTTTAATTTTTATTTGAAATTACTATAACAATCAAGGTATTAAAATAGCAGTAGATAAATAAGAAGAAGGTGACACCATGACTCAATTACAAGAAATAACCATTAAAGTACCTTTAAGCATAGCATCCGCTTATAATCAAGCTAATGACGAAAGAAAACAGGAAATTGTCAACAAAATTACCTTCTTTTTGCAACCTATAACCACCGATCAAAAAACTGCGATCCAACAATTAAGACAAACGATGGCTGAAATAGGCCAAAAAGCCCAAGCACGAGGTTTAACTCCTGAAATATTGGAGGATATACTAAACGAAGATGACTAATCTTAGAATAGTTATTGATGTTAATATTATTATCAGTGCTTTACTTTTTCCCCATAGCAAACCAGATTTGGCCTTACAAAAAGCTCAAGACACAGGAGAAATATTAATGTCTTTTCCCGTTTGGACAGAATTAGAAAATGTGATCGCTAGACCTAAATTTAACCGTTATATTCAGCTAGAAAAACGTGAACAATTTTTAAGGGATTTATATCAAACTATAACTCCCATAAACAATATCTTAGAAAAAATTACTGATTGTCGAGATCCCAAAGATAATAAATACTTAGAATTAGCAATTGCAGGTTCCGCTCAATATATAATTACAGGAGATAATGATCTATTAGTATTAAATCCCTTTCGAGAAATTAAGATCATCAAACCCGATGAATTTTTATTGAATGTCTGTTAAAGAAATGTTTAGTTCGTAGGGTGAGTTAGGCAAAAAACCGTTAACCATAGTTACCTCCCCCGGCGATCGCCCTTTTCTGATTCCCGTCACAAAGATAGAAGCGATTGATATTAACGATCCCATTGATTTTGTGATCGCCAATGCTATATCTAAAGAAATCGACAACCAAAATCATTGATTCTAGGAGACTAAGATGCAGACATCTACAGATTTTTCATGTATTTTATGTGGCGAAAATTCCTTACCCTCCATTGTGCAGCATTCCGTTAAAGGCGATCGCCATGGGGTATTGCAGGTAGTGCGTTGTCGCAATTGTGGACATTTTCAGCTAAATCCACCCATGTATAGCATTGATTATTACAATGAAGATGAACAAGTAAACTTCGTGGTTCATGATTATGGTACACCAATCGAGAAAATAGTAGAACATAGCTGGATTGACGCAAAACGCCGATTAAAGCGTTTTCAACAGAGAGGGATTGCTCTTGAGCAAATTTCCAGTGCTGAACCTTTGCGTATTTTGGATATTGGCGGAGGTTATGGGTTTTTCGGTTCAGAAGTCAAACGCCAATACCCCAATTTTGATGTCAAAGTCCTAGAACCCAGTTCCAAAAGAGCAGAAATGGGCCAAAAATATCTTTCCGAAGCTGGTGAATCTCATCCTGTACCAGATTTTGTGACGGAATTGTTAAATGAAGATTTTGTGGCGAAATATCAGGGGACTTATGACATAGTGACAATGTGGCACGTTTTAGAACACGTTCCGAATCCCATCCCCTTTCTCGGTTTAGCTTGTCAATTAGTAAAACCCAATACTGGTCTTGTTTGTGTTGAAGTGCCGAATGGGGATGATGAATTAATGTCCTTATCCCCCGCTTTCCGAGACCGGAATTATATGATAGAACACATTTCCTATTTTAATCGCCATTCCCTTGAAACGGTAGCTCGCCAAGCCGATTCCCAGGCCAAAATTAACCTATACGGCTATCAACGTTACGGTATATTCAATTATTTTCATTGGATTCATTTTAACAAACCCCAGGGTGCTAATCCAGATTTACTTGAGGGCGAAGATCGTTGGTGGCTTGAAGCAACATGGCGTGCTGCTAGAGAACAAGCTTTGACCAGTGATGCTTTATTTATGATTATGGAAAAATCTTGAAGATCAACCCTCAAAAATTAGGGTTATTTCCCCTTGACAAAATCCATATTTTGTGCTAAGGGAGATCGTTGCCTGTTTTGAAAATTTGTTCAGCAGTTAAAGTGAGTTCGGGGAAAGAGGGCGATCGCAGGACATCTTGACCTGTAAATAAATTAACAGTATATTCATCATCGGCTAAAGAATAAACGGAAATTGTGGGTTGTTTAGGATTGCCAATGTAGCGACGGCCACCTAAACCTAAATAATCCACAATCCAATATTCACAGATTCCCAATTTTTCATATTCCCATAATTTCATCAAATAATCATCTTGCCAATTGGTGCTGACTACTTCTATGGCCAATTTAATACTTCTACCTTGGGTGATAGTTGAGCGATTTTTCCACATTGATTCATTGCTCAGAAAATTAGCATCTAAGACCATCACATCGGGAATATAAGCTGATTGATCACAATTAAGGGCCTTAATTAGTCCTTGTCGAGGGATAAAAAACGGCAAATTCAGACGTTTAATTTCATAACTTAATTCCATGGCCAAAAAACCAGCTACTTGTTCGTGAGTTCCTGTCGGTTGCATTTTAATAATAACTCCCTTATGTAATTCAAAGCGACCATAACCATCGGGATACCATTCAAAAAACTCATCTAAAGTCATTGATTGAGAATCCTTTTCCTCGATCAGATCGCTATTTATTTTTTCTTGAGTTAACATTTTTGATACTCCTAGCAAAGTGCCTGACTTTTGTTACGGTTATCCGTACTTGACAAAAGTACGGATTTATGATATTGGGCGATCGCCCCGGGTATGTTAGCGCAAAAGTTGAACTAATGTTGATAGTTGGTTTTTGTTGAAAGCACCTTTTAAAGCAGTGGCCGCGGCTTCGGGATCAACAGTAATCAAAATTTGAGGTAGTGAAGCTGTAGCCAATGTTTCTAAACCACTACTAGGGGCAATTTGATCTGATTTTTTGAGGACTATTAAGTCGATACCTTGTTTTAATTCTTTAATGATCACCGGAGCAAGAAGTTGATAGGGATATTTCGGATTGGCGATCGCCTTTTGGGAAGTTTTCAGCAAAGTTTGCCAATGTTCCTGTTTTGGTTCTAATTTAGCCAAATCTGTACACAAATTCCCCAATTGTTGGCGATTTTCGGGACTAGGTTTTTGTTTAAAAAGAGCCAACATTTGTTTTAAGAGGGAGGTAGCCTGATCAACAAAGCTAACTTGGGGTTGTTTTTTCGTTGCAGGTTTAGTAGACGGTGAACTTGGCGACAAAGCAGCCATTTCTTCTTCCGAAACCGGAGGACCACCGAGTAAAGAATCAAGATATTTTTGCAATTTCAGAAAGGTGGGTTCTGATTGCTGATAAATTCGATCAGCATCATCAGGTTGTAAACCCTCGGGCGTGGCTAATTGGTCAATCAAATGTTTAAGAACGTCATAGGTTTCAAAAAATAAGGTTTCCAAAGTTTGATCCACCGGAACAATCTGACCCTTATTTTCATTTTCATCCTTAAAAATTTTGAAAGCATCTTCAAGACGGTGAGAAGTTTTCTGAATCCCAGTATAACCCAACATAGCCGAACCACCCTTGATGGAGTGAGCAGCACGGAATAACTCATTAACCATTTCCGTATCTTTGGCAACTTGAGCCAAGTCCAAAATGCCTTCTTCAAGGGTTTCTAAATGTTCCTTTGCTTCTTCAATAAAATAACCTAAGATTTTCTTTTGTGCAGCAGCATCCATAATTTTAACCTCTAATTTACTAATAAAATTAACTTAAATTTGCTATTTGTGCCAAAGATTGCTCAGGACGTTTTACTAAAAAGGCTTTAATACCGACAGATAAAGCTCCCTGATAATCTTCCGTATAACTATCTCCAATATGCCACGTTTGGGAGGGTAAACAGTCATTTTCTGTCAAGGCCTTTACAAAAATTTGCTTATTTGGTTTAGCAAATCCGGTGACAGAAGATATAGTAATACTACTAAAAAACTGTTCTAAATTGAGTAATTTCAGGACTTGATGAATGCGAGTATCAAAATTAGAAATAATGGCTAATTGTATATGTTGTTTTTGCCAAAATTCTAAAGTAGGAATAACATCATCATAAATAAACCAAGGTTTTTCGGTCGCAAAATAGTGATAAAGTTCCGCAAAAAAAGCGTCAAAATCCGTCAATTGGTCTAGGACTTTTGCTTCGGTAAAAGTAATTATAGCCAAAGTTTTCCACCAATCATATTCTAACTGGGGAATGTCCTGAATTTCCACCTGTGAAAAAGCCAAAGGGGGAGCATTTTTAAAACACTTAAAAAAAGCCTGATCTAAAATTTCAGGAGCAATATTTACCCCAAAGTTCGAGGCAATTTTACTGTAATTTTCCCCCACACTTCCCTTAACTCCAAATAAAGTACCCACTGCATCTAAAAATATAACTTTTGGTTTCATCTTTTTGTTATTGATTTAATTTTATTGATTATCATCCGGTTTAATTCCTCTGATTAAAAACCTTACTTCTTCGAGTAAAGTATTAAATCTTTGATCGCTTTCTTGTTGACGTTGTTTCATTAATTCCTGTTCTTCTTGAATAACCTCGATGGTTTTTTGATGTTGAGATACAAATTGGAATAATGCTTGGGAAGTCACCCTTAAACCATCAACACTATCGCGTACTTCCTCAACACTATCGCGTAGTTCCCCAATACTACCCTGCATTTCCTTCATCGTACCTTGCATTTCTTTGATTTGTTGTCCTGTTTCACTAACAGTAGAAGCCAATTTATCAAGCATTTCATCTGTCCAACGTTGAGTTGTCATTTTGTTACTCCTAATTAATTTTGTAGCATTAATAATTGTCAATTATCAATTGTTAATAATCCAATTTAGGGCTACTTTGAATTTATGTTCCCAAGTAGGAAGACGATATAAATAGACTAAACGACGGGTTAAATAACCAGGTATACCTTCAATTTCTAACCCTAAACCTGTTAAAGTTGCATTATCTTTTCCTAATGTAATCATCTCTCCTAAAGGTTGATATTTAAACGGCAATAAAGGGCGTTTATTTAAGCTTGCCCAAATATTCCAGGCGCAATAATCCGCTTGTTGAATGGCAGTTTGAGCAGTCGGAGGTAACATTTTTCCAGTTTCATCTTTAGCTTCGGCCACATCACCGATCGCATAAATGTTACGATTATCTAATACTTGTAAATTGTCATTAATTTTTAGTTGACCTTTGTCATTATTTGTTAAAGGTAAATCGCTAATTAAATCTGATATTTGATTCCCCACAGTTATTATTACCAAATCCACCGGAATTGTATCTTCTTCTCCTTTATAAAGGAGGGAAATACTATCTTGAGTAATCTCCGTCACTTCGGTTTCAAAATCTAACCAAATTTTTCTAATTTCTAAGGCCTTTTGCGCAGATTCTTGGTTAAAAGTAGGAGATTGTTTTAAGATTTTTGCGCCTTTTTCAATAATTCTAATTCGCCCTTTTTCTCCTAATCTATCTGCTAACTTACAGGCAATTTCTACACCACTATAACCACCACCAATAATAGCAACTCTGATTTTTTCTTGACCAGAATTTTCCAAATTTCTTAATTTTTCCCGCAATAAATAAGCATCATTTAAACTTCTAAAAGTTAAGCCATATTTTTGACCACCTTTAATCGTTTCCTTACTGGTTTTACTCCCCGTAGAAATTACCAATTTATCGTAATTTAAAGACTCCAGATTTTCTAATTTGATCTCCCTATTGTTAAGATCAATTCCAGTTACTTTCTGTTGGCGAAATTGTACCGAAGTATTAGCTAAAAGTTCGCTAAAAGGAGGAGCAATTTCCCAAGATTGCATTTCACCAGTAACTAACTCATATAATAAAGGAGAAAACAAAAAACGATCGCCCTGATCGACTAAAATAATTTCAGTTTTACTATCGTTTTGCCAAGGTAACTCATTTAAACGAAGAGCAGTATATAACCCAGCAAAACCACCACCAAGAAGACAAATACGTTTAGTTAAATCACTCATAAAAAAATTGCACCTGACATAATATACTGTTTTAAGGATAGCAATTATAGGAAAAAAAATGCGAGAATTATATCCACCAATTAGACCCTACAATAATGGTTATTTGCAGGTTTCCGACTTGCATACAATTTATTTTGAAGAGTCAGGAAATCCCCAAGGAAAACCCGTCATCTTTTTACACGGTGGTCCCGGTGGAGGAATTACTCCAACTTATCGGCAATATTTTGATCCCCAAATTTGGCGCATTGTTATATTTGACCAACGAGGTTGCGGCAAAAGTACCCCCTACGCCGAATTGAAAGAAAATACCACCTGGAATTTAGTCAGCGACATCGAAAAATTACGACAACATTTAAACATTGACAAATGGGTCGTATTCGGCGGAAGTTGGGGAAGTACCCTAGCTTTAGCATACAGTGAAACCCACCCAGATCGCTGCAAAGGTTTGATTTTACGGGGAATATTCCTGCTAAGACAAAAAGAACTACGCTGGTTTTATCAAGAAGGTACAAGCTACATTTTCCCCGACGCTTGGGAAAAGTACCTGCACCCCATCCCTGAAAATGAACGCCATGACCTGATTTCTGCCTATTACAAGCGTTTAACCAGCAAAAATGACAAAATTCGCCTAGAAGCTGCTAAAGCTTGGTCTGTGTGGGAAGGAAGCACCAGTAAACTTTTCCCCTCCACAGAAACGATGTCCCATTTTGGAGAGGATGAATTTGCAGAAGCTTTTGCGCGCATTGAATGTCATTATTTCGTCAATAAAGGCTTTTTTACTTCGGAAAATCAGTTATTAGACAATGTTCACCAAATTCGCCATTTACCCTGTGTTATTGTTCAAGGACGCTACGATGTGGTTTGTCCCATGGTTAGCGCTTGGGACTTACATCAAGCTTGGCCGGAAGCGGAGTTGATGGTTGTGCCTGATGCTGGACATTCCATGAATGAACCAGGAATCAGGACTTGTCTTTTGGATGCTACGGATAAGTTTGGTCGTTTTTGATTTCTCACGCAAAGGCGCAAAGACGCAAAGGGGTTGATCTGTGGGCTGTTTAGTCTTTGGTTTTTTCACGCTAAGAAGGTTGTTAAATTCAGCTTTTTATATTTGATTTTTGGATATTGGTCGGCTAAATTGAGATACAATCTTTTATTCCCAAGGAATGATAATTAATATTTATTAATTTTGCTAAAATTTCTCCACTTTCAGTTACACTAACTACTGTATTATTATTTTCTTGTGCCATGGTCAATTTTCCGAAACTTAAACTATTAGTTAAACCAAGGTGATCGTTCTTTTTAAAATCTTCGATTATATCTGTTCCTTTTCCTACTCCTAGTACGAAAATATCGTCGCCATTACCACCCTTAAGAATATCATTTCCATCACCTCCTTCTAACAAATCTTTACCGTTACCACCAATAAGGGTATCGTTTCCTCCTAATCCAAATATTCTATTTTTACCATTTCCGCCATCAAGATAATCGTTACCATTATTACCATTAAGAAGATCATCCCCATTACTACTAGCAATTACTGAGACGGTAAAAGTTGTCTCAACAAATTCATTTTCACTATCTGTAGCACGAACTGTAAGCTCGGCTTTTCCCATATTATTCTTAGCATAATCTAATGTTAAATTGCCACTAACTTTATCAATAACTACACTTTCAAATAAGTTACTATTCGTATTACTTTCAAGGGAATAAGTCAGTGTTGTATCGCTGTCTTCTGCATCTTCAAAAGCTGCAAAAAGATTTACAATACTATTCTGAGCATTTTTGGTAACTGTAATATTATTAATTCCTATTGTTGAAGGTGCTGTATGTTCAAAAATATCGTCATTTTCTATGTCAATAACTAAATTATATTCCGTTTCATTGTTTTCAAATGTAGCTCCTGATAACTGAGAAAATTTTACAGCTAATACTTCATCTGATTCATATTTCCTATCACCAATTATTTCGATTTCAATCTGTGCACTACTTTTACCACTAGGAATAATAATTTGTCCTGATGAAGCTAAATAATCTTCTCCAGCCTTAGCTGTTTCATTTATTGTAGTATATGAAAGATAGATGTCCTGTGGTGCTGAAAATGAAAGTTCTAAGGTCAATTGGGCGATCGCATTTGATGAATCACCTTCGATTATAGTCAGGTTATTTCCTTTTAGAATCGGTACAGGTTGCAAGTTTTCCGTACTTATTCTTTGATCTGAAAATTCGATAAATTCTACATTTGTTAAAACATCTGTCTTATCAATGGTAATTACTTTACCTACTTTTTGAAGATTACTATTTTCTAACAATTTATCTGCATAGATAACGGTATCAATTCCATCTCCACCGTCAATACGATTTTGACCAGTACCTGTAATAATAGTATCATCACCACCATGACCAAAAATAGTATCGTTTCCATCACCACCATCGAGAATATTAGGGAGGTTATTGCCAACTATTTTGTCGTTACCTGCATTTCCATTTGCGCCTAAATCCACCGCTCCTAAACTAATTGAATCACCACCTAAAGTACCATTGAGAATATTAGTTAAGGGGTTAGATTCGGTTTCTTGGGATAGCAAAGCGCTTGGGTTAACTGCTTTTAAACTAGCACTTAAAGCAGGAGGGTTGCTTGAATTAAGGCTATCAATAGACCTCTTGCGAAACTATTTTTTTCTTATGAATTGATATTCGTGATTAATTTCATAATTATAGATACCTGAAATTAAATTAAATCTTAATCTAAAAC
>JAABRE010000036.1 GCA_011391125.1 Synechococcales cyanobacterium S06 | reverse complement strand
ATATGTTAATTTAATTACTCGTTTTAACTGTTTTTTTGATGTAATTCACTTATTTTAATAGGAAATAAGGGCCAAAAATAAGTTTTCACTACATAAAATACACTACCTCTAATTGGATCGCTCAGGAAATAAAAATAACTCCGATTAGAAATTGTTTTTTATTTAAGTTTAGTGATAATTTACAGAGTCGATTAGATGAACTTTCGGCAAAAAATAAGCAACAACAATTATTAGAAGATGAAAAAGCCGAATTAGCAGGAATCCGAGAACTAAATCAAATTTTTACGATGTTAAATGCTAAAATTATAGCGGAATCAAAATGATAAATTCTAACTTGCGAGACTTAACTGATAAATTAAACAATCATTCATTTTCAATATTTGATTTTTATTAACCAATTAAATTTTATTTTAAATCTCTAAATGGATTAATAATTTGTAAAGTATTTTCGATGATTAAACCATCTTGCATATCTTCTGAATAGAGAATATTGGCCTTACCTAAAATTGCACTAGCAACAATTAAACTATCCCAAAACGAAAGTAAATATTTATCCCTTAATTTTCCTGCATATTCAATTGTTTCAAAAGAAACCGGTATGATTTCACAACCTTGATTAAATTCTTGAATTAAACTTTGAATTTGTGAATTATTAAATTTAGCTTTACGAATTAAATTTACACAAACCTCATTAATTATCTGTGTACTAATAACCAGATTATCTTGACTTGTAATATTGATAGCTATTTGTTGTTTAGTTTGAGCATTGGCATTATTAGGATTGATAATAAAACGATATAACCAAATATTAGAATCTATACAACAATATTGATTATTACCAACGATCATTTGCTTCCTCTCTAGTCAAAGGTTGAAAATCTGAAATAACAAGAGGATTGGCTGTTAATTGAGCAATAATTCCAGTTTGAGGAAAACATTTTTTTGGGGGAATATTGTCAGATTGAATCATTATTTTTACAGTTTGTCCTTCCGTAAATTTAAGATTAATTAAAGGACGAAAAACTCCATTTTCAAAAATAGCATCAAAACTTTGTTTTTTCACAATCAATTAGGGAATTTATTACTTTATAAACATAAATTATTTCAAGTATATCAGGTTTTCAAGCATTTGGCAATATTCTATTAAATCAGCAGTAGGATGTGTCAGACAGAATAATTATCGGTTCAAATCATTAATTTTAAAATCTGAAGTACCCTATAGTTATTATTTATGGGCGATCGTTTTTTTATATGTTAGAATAACACTAAAATGTTTATTCTTTTTTGCTTATGAAAATACCTAATCAACAACAATTTACAGTAGAATATGCTTGTCAAAATTTTAATCAAATAATTGAAACTGCGGAAAAAGAACCTATTACTTTAACTCAAAATGAGCAAAAATTTTTCTTAATTAATGAAGATATTTTAGAGTCTTGGTTAGAAACTTTTGCACTGTTACAAGACCCAGAAATTTTAAATGATGTAAAAATGGCTAGAGAAGAATATCAAAAAGGAGAAACTTTAACCATGGATGATATTTTTAGTTAAAAAATATGCCTTATCAAATCAGATTTTCCCAAAAAGCAAATAAAGATATTGCCCAATTAACCCTTCAACAAAAAGAGAAATTAAAAATAATTTTACAAGAAATATTATCTATTAATCCTTATCTGGGTAAACCTTTAAAAGGATATTTAAAAGGTTTATATTCTTATCATTTAAATCTCAAAGATAGAATTGTTTATGAAATTATATCTTCTGATCAAACAATTTTAATTATTCGTGCTAGAATAAAATAGTCCAAGTAAAATGCGTCACACCGATAATTTATAAGATTAATTATTATCTTTAAAATGTGACGCACCTGACTAAAAATTATTTATTTCTTTTGTGTTGCTGCTTTTATCTTAGCTTTAAAGGATTCGATCATTTCGGGAGTAGCCGCAGTTTTAATGAAACTTTCCCTTTGGTTTAATTTTGTCAACCAATTTTGTAAATTGGGGTAATTATCTAAAGATACGTCAATCAGGGGAAATAGGGTAACAACTGTACCCAAAACACATTCTGCTAAACTAAGTTTTTCGCCAGCAAAATAAGGTTTATCACCTAATAACTGCTCAAAAAATGTTAAAACTGTGGCAATTTTTTCCTGAGATTTCTTAAATTCTTCTTCCCCGACTTCCCTCATTCCTAAAGCTTTTGCGCTTAAAGGATTCATCGCAGGTACAAGTTCATTTACTGTTACCATATTCACCATTTTAACTATTGCTAAAGATTCGGGTTTTTCTGGTGATAAAGAATTGAGAGGATATTTTGCTTCAAGGTAATCTAAAATCGCTAAAGATTCGATTACTCGGAAACCATGATCAACTAAGACGGGAATGTGATGAAATGGGTTTAATTCTAAAAAAGACGGGGCGAATTGATCACCGTCTAACTTCATTTCGATCGCTTCAAATGACATTTCTTTTTCTAAAAGTGCGACCCAAATTCGACGAGAATTAAAAGATAAGGGAATGTGATAAAACTGAATCATTAAATTACTCCAAATAGCTTGAATATTGTAATTATACCTTATAAAATTGGTTGTGGCGCTAAAGCGCTCAAACAAATTATGATACAATACCCTTATTCTTAATAAATATAAACCAAAATTATGCAAGTAAAATCTCCTAAAAATACTAAAGAATACCTCTTAAAAAACTTGACAGAATGTCGTCAATTAACCTTAAATTTATTCACCAATATTGATCAAGAAACTTTCAGCAATCAAGCACATCCCGACTTTAGTCCAGTGGGTTGGCATTTAGGACATATTGCCTTTACCGAAAGTTATTGGATACTGGAAAAATGCGCAAATTTATCACCATTATTTCCCCAATATCATCAATTATTTGCAGCAGATGGACTACCAAAATCAGAGCGGGAAAATCTACCAGAATTAGAGAATATTTTAGATTATTTAACTATAGTTAGAAAACAGGTTTTCCAATATTTAGAATCTGCTCCCCTAGAAACACAAGAAAAGCTTTGGATTTGGTTACTTCAACATGAAAGCCAACACGGTGAAACTATTACTTTGATTCTGGAATTACACCGTTTAAATAAGCAAAAACTTCCCCAATTAACTCCGAATAAACAGTCAGAAATTATCCTAAAAAATGAATCTATTTTAATTCCTGCTGGCGAATTTATTTTAGGTAATAATAACCTAGAGGCGATCGATAATGAATCACCGGAAAATTCAATATATTTAGATGGTTTTTATCTTGACAAATACCCAGTTATGTGCTATAAATACAAAGAGTTTATGGAAAATGGAGGTTATCAAAAAAGGGAATTTTGGTCGGAAGAAGGTTGGCAATGGTTAGCCAAAAATCCGGTTTCAAAACCTTTATATTGGAGTGATTCTCCTGAGTTTAATTATCACCCGGTTTGTGGTGTAAATTATTACGAATCCGAAGCTTATTGTAACTTTATTGGCAAAAGATTACCGACAGAAATGGAATGGGAAAAAGCAGCTAGTTGGGATAATTTAACTGGAAAAAAATCTCTTTATACTAACAATTGTAACCATAATTTATTAGTAGGAAATACCACCCCTGTTAATAGTTATTCAGAGGAAAAAAGTCCTTCAGGTTGTTACGATATGTTAGGGAATGTTTGGGAATGGACTAATAGTTATTTTGCGGGTTATCCTAGTTTTAAATATTATTTATATCCGGGATATTCTCAGGTTTATTTTGATCATAAACACCGAGTTTTAAGGGGAGGAAGTTGGGCGACTAGACCTTGGGCTTTAAGGACAACATTCCGCAATTGGTATCATCCTTGGGTAAGGGAAATTTTTGCTGGTTTCCGGTGTGCAAATGATTTATAGTGATTCCAATTAAGATTAAAACAGTTGAAAAATCGGTTCGTAGTTGCGCTTTAGCGCTTCTTAGGACTAAAGTCCAACAACAAATTAAAAACTTTTGTTTAATTTTTATTTGGAATTACTATTTCTTAGAAAAGAAATCCGATTTTTAACCAAAAATTAAATTATCACAACCAAAAAACTTCTCAAAAATCGAATTTCTGATCACGAAGTTATCATAAAAGAAATCCAATTTTTCACCTTGAAATGGAGAAAAAATTGGATTTTTTGGGGTTATTTATTTAGGTAAACTAATCAAGATTAGAACAATTAGAAAAACTAGCATCTAAATTCATGCGATGTTCCATTTGATGGAGGAAATAACCAGTCATCATGGCCGATGCTAATAAATTGCCTAAATTTTCTCGATCTGTCGTGATCTGCACGTCAAAATCATCATTCGGGAGCATTCCCACTAATCCTTGAACGTTATGTTGAATAATATCCTTGACATCAGGACTGGCATTTTGAGCAATCCTGGCCAAAATCTCGGGATTTTGTTGCTGTAGGTATTGCATTAAGTTGTTTTTGTGCGCTTGTTCTGAGTCAGCAGTCCGAAAACGAAAGTTAAAGTTCATTACAATCAGCGTTTTTCTCTATTAATATAATGTACAACATTTAAAACAATTGAGATATTTGCTCGATCTCAAAATATTGGTAAAACTTCTCTGTTACTTCTAACCAATAGGATCTCCCCTCTTCCTGACGACGTTTACGCACAAAACCAAGTTCTACCAGTTCGTGAATTTGTTGGTAAGCAGTGCTACCCCTAAATTCAATTATATCACTTTGTAGTACCGGTTGCTTTAGAGCAATGGCTGCTAGAGTGCGTAAACAACCTGTACCCAATTCGGCCGGAATCAAATTTTCCATCATCGACTGACAGGTAGAACGCAACTGTAAGCTATATCCAGCGGGAGTTTCGACCACTTCCAAGGCACTATCTCGATGAGCATAATCATTCATCAATTCTAAAAGTGCTTCTTCGACTTCAAAGGAGTCATCACCGGCTAATTCCGCAATTTCTGACAGAGAAACCGGTTGTCCTCTAAGATATAAAATAGCCTCAATTTTTGTTGCTAACCTCAATCTAATTGTTTTCCTGTAAGTTCTACGAAAATGTCTTCTAGGTTACTTTCTCTGACCATCATACCAGTTTTCTCCCCTAATGAATCCAAAAATTGATTTGCTTCTGTTAAAGTGGGAAAAAATTGTGAGTCGATGCGATCGCCCTGTTGTTTAATGAGCAAACCTTGGCCATACTTAGATCGTAACTGAGAAAGTGTCCCCATTTCAATAAGTTTACCATTGTCCATAATGCCAATGCGATCGCAGAGAAATTCCACTTCTTCCATATAGTGAGTCGTAATCAAAATAGTCATACCTTGACCATTCAAATCCTTGATAATTTCCCACAAACGGCGGCGATTTTGGGGATCAAGGCCAACTGTTGGTTCATCTAAAAAGAGGATTTTAGGTTGATGAAGCAGCGCTCTCGCAATTTGTAAACGACGTTTCATTCCCCCGGAAAGGGTTTTGACTAGGGACTTTTGGCGATCGCCCAACTGCACATAATCCAACCACTGAGTAATAAGTGTACCTCTTTCGGGTTCGCGAATATGGTGCATTCGGCCGTGAAACTCCATATTTTCCCAGACCGTCAAATCATTATCCACACTAATTTGTTGCAAAACGACCCCAATATTTTGCTTAACCTGAGCTTGATTGCGGGTAACATCAAAACCAGCCACTTCAACTTTGCCCTTCGTGGGTTTAGTTAAAGTAATCAGCATCCGGATCGTAGTTGATTTACCTGCTCCATTAGGACCAAGAAGGCCAAACATTTCTCCCGACTCAAGGGAAAAAGAGAGATTATCAACCACATTAACTTGATTGTAAGTTTTGTCGACGTTTTCCAATAAAATTGCTACAGTCATTTCAGTTGTCAGTTATCAATTATCAGTTATCAGTTACCAGTTAACAGTTATCAGTTACCAGTTACCAGTTAACAGTTATCAGTTACCAGTTAACAGTTATCAGTTAACTGTTAACTGTTATCAGTGATTAATTACAAGTTATTAATTACCAGTTATCAGTTGTTTGCGAATCTCAAAAATCAGATGATCATTTATTACCTAATAAATAAACCAATTAATTAAACCGAATTTTTCGATACAAAATTATAGCAAATGAGTTTTATTTTGAGATAAAAATTTTGAAACTTCTGCTTTATTTTTAACAGAATTAGCTAAATATTTTTCCCGATATTTAGACCGAGAATATTAACAAATAAAACCAACTTTATCAACTATCAACTGTCAACTATCAACTGTCAACTATCAACTGTCATTCATTTCCTCTAAAGTTAACCAACCAGGGGACCATAAGTCCCGATCTTTCAATTGTTGAGCGTTTAACCAAAAACGCACATTGGGATCACAGGATGAGATCATTTCAGCAAATACCCATTTCCCCTCATTTTTGCGATTAACCACCTGAAAATGTCGCCATCCCCAAGTTTTTTGTTGTGAGGTCCATTTGGAATTGACTAAGTAGGGGAATTTTTGTTTTTTGGCCATGGTCCTTTTTCATCTATAATCAAATGTTAATTTATGTTAAGAATTGTAAATTATTATGGATAATTCGGCCTTAAATTCCACTTTTGCTTTGACAATTTTGTTAATGATCGGTTTATTTTTCTTTATTCGGGGCTCGATTAAGGATAGGACAGAACAAGTCAAATTAGTGACAGAACAACCAGAATCGGCAATTTTACCACAGTTACAGCAATATTTTGATAGTCGATCCTATCGGGTAGTGAAGGTAGAAAATCAAGTAGTAACTTTTGAAGGTTTTGTCCCACCGAGTTTATTTCTGGCAATTTTCCTCAGTTTTTTAGCCAGTTTAGGATTATTTTCCTTAGCATTGGTTTTATCTTATCTGTTTCCTGACTACTCACAATTTACCCTCAGTGTAACATTATTATCGCCATTAGCTGGGCTTTTTTATTGGAATAAATCAGGTCGCACTGAACAGGTTTTCCTCAAAATAGAACCAGTTAACGTCAATAAAACCACTGTTACTGTCAGAGGGCATAGAGATGAATTAATTGCCATGAAGCAATTTTTACAATGGACAATTGACAATTAATAATTGTTATAAAAACTATTAACTGTCAACTGTCAACTATCAACTATCAACTATCAAATATTAACTGTCAACTGTCTTGGTAACTTGAGACAGTATTTTCTAATAACATCGCAACCGTCATGGGACCAATGCCACCGGGTACAGGTGTAATATAACTAGCAACCTGAGAAACCGACTCAAATTCCACATCTCCCACCAATTTTGACTTACCGTCGTCGGTGGTAACGCGATTAATGCCCACGTCAACAACGATCGCCCCTGGTTTAACCATGTCTCCAGTAATCAACTCTGGTCGTCCCACCGCAGCGATTAAAATATCAGCTTCCCGTGTCACACTAGCTAAATCAGGTGTGCGAGAATGGGCCATAGTTACCGTCGCATTTTCCGCTAATAACATCAAAGCAATGGGTTTACCAACCAAAATGCTACGACCTACCACCACCGCTTTTTTGCCCGCTATTTCGATGTTATACTCGGCTAAAAGACGCATTACTCCCCAGGGGGTGCAACTTCTTAAACCTTCCTCATCCCTAACCAAATGACCTAAATTCACCGGATGTAAACCATCGGCATCTTTATGGGGTACAATTTGATGTAAAAGGGCGATCGCATCTAAATGCTCTGGTAACGGCAATTGAACCAATATTCCATCAACTCGGTCATCTTCGTTTAATTCGGCGATCGCCTGCTCAACAGTTGCTTGATCAATCTCGGCAGGAAAATGACGGCCAAATGAAACAATACCAACCTTAGCGCAACTATTTTCCTTATTGCGAACATAAACTGCGCTGGCGGGATTGTCTCCTACCATCAACACAGCTAACCCCGGAGGGCGGCCTTTTTGTGGTTGTAAAGTGGCAACACCTTCCTTTAATTCTAGTTGAATTTTTTGAGCTAAAGCCTTACCATCTAAAATTTTTGCTGACATAAATAAATTGCATAATAATCAATAAGAAAATGATATTAGATTATGAGTAGTAGCGTTATGCTCCTTATGAATTCCCTTAATCCACTTAATTCTGAACTTTATGAGTGTTAATCGTATTTTACCATGGGCGATCGTACCCCTAATCATCATTAGCTTAGTTAGTTGTAATCCTTTAACGGTAGCAATTCCTTTGCTGAACACTCCCACTACAATTAGTCAAATTGAACAAAAACAACCAAATGAACAAATTTCTCTCAGGGGAAAAGTAATTAATCTTGCGCCATTTTTAACCGGAGGAGCATATCAATTGGAAGATAATAGCGGTAAAATTTGGGTAATTACTGATACTAATTTGCCCAAACAAGGAGATGAAATTAAGGTGAAAGCACAAATAAAGCAGGAAAATATTGTCATTAGTGAGCAAAATTTTTCTGAATATTATTTAATAGAATTATCCGTTAATTCCGCCTTAAATAATAATAATATTCAGCAACTGTTTTTTCCCCACAAATAGAAAAAAGTAATCCATGACTCAGACAAAAATAGAAGTAGCTTTAGCGATACTTTATCGAGACGATAAATTTTTAATGCAGTTAAGGGATGATATTCAAGGGATACTTTACCCTGGCCAATGGGGACTTTTTGGTGGCCATTTAGAATCTGGAGAAACCCCCGAACAAGGTGTGATAAGGGAAGTTTTAGAAGAAATTAATTACACTTTAATTCATCCCCTTAAATTTAAGTCCTATCATACTGATACGTTAATTCGCCATATTTATCACGCACCTTTAACTGTTAACCTTGAACAATTACAATTATCAGAAGGTTGGGATTTCGCCCTCTTAACTCCCTCTGACATCAAACAGGGTTTTTTCTACTCAGAAAAGGCCCAATCTGTGAAACCTCTTGGTCAACCTCACCGACAACTTTTACTCGATTTCTTGACAATTAACAATTAATAATTGTTAATTGTTAAGTAAGTGGTTAAAATTGATTATATCAATATAAAAGTTCGTTGTTTAAGAGTGCGCTAAAGCGCAACAACAAACCTTTTTATTTTTTACAATTAATTTTGCTTAAATACTTAACTGTTAACTGATAACTGATAACTGAATTATGCTTGCGAAAAGAATTTTACCCTGTCTTGATGTTAAAGCCGGTCGTGTCGTCAAAGGTATTAACTTTGTTGATCTCAAAGATGCGGGCGATCCTGTTGAACTCGCCAAGGCCTACAATGACGCTGGTGCTGATGAATTAGTTTTTTTGGATATTACCGCAACCCATGAAGACCGCGACACTATTATTGATGTAGTTTACCGCACTGCTGAACAGGTTTTCATTCCTCTTACTGTCGGTGGAGGCATCAATTCCTTAGAAAATATTAAACTTTTGTTAAGAGCTGGAGCAGATAAGGTGAGTGTTAATTCATCTGCTGTTAAAAATCCCGATTTTATTAATCAGGCTAGTGATCGGTTCGGTAATCAATGCATCGTGGTGGCGATCGATGCTAGACGAAGTAAGGATTCTAGCGCTCCTGGTTGGGATGTTTATGTGCGGGGTGGACGAGAAAATACTGGTCTTGACGCTGTCAAATGGGCGATCGAAATGGAAAAACGGGGCGCTGGAGAGTTGTTGATTACCAGCATGGATGCAGATGGAACTCAAGCTGGCTATGACTTGCAGCTTACTCGTACCATCGCCGAACAGGTTGAAATTCCTGTCATTGCTTCGGGTGGTGCAGGCAATTGTCAACATATCTATGAAGCACTCACCGAGGGGAAGGCCGAAGCGGCACTTTTAGCTTCCCTACTGCATTACGGACAATTAACCATCTCAGATTTGAAACATTATTTAAGTGAACGTCAAATCCCTGTTCGTGCATGACAAAAAGGACAACTCCGAGGGCAAATCTAAAATCATTCTTAAATCAGCCTACTTAACCACCAAAAGATTAAAAAATATGTATTAAAATAGACGAAAGTTTACATTTCTTAAAATATGTTGATATCTATTTTAATTTTCGATATTGCTTTAGTTGGCTGGTCATTACACTTGATGCAGCAGGCCTTTGATAAAAAAGAATTTTCCCTAATGTTGGCCGGTACTTTAGTGGCCCTGGCCGCTGCCGCCATGTTAGTGGTATATTTTTTGATGGGAAACTGTATCAGTTACTTGACTCAAACAGGTTATGTTCCCTATTATTAAAAATTTTTTCTTGAGGTGCTTGACGTAAGCTCAGGGGATAAGCTATGATAAATAAATATAAAAAAGGGGCTATAACTCAGTTGGTAGAGTGTCACTATGGCATAGTGAAAGTCAGCGGTTCGAATCCGCTTAGCTCCACTTAACTTAAGTAGCAGTCATTGTAGGTTGACTTGATGCTAGGAAACCCAAAATTATGGGTCGCTAATTTTTGACAATTAAAAATTATTCATTGAGTTAATTATTTTCATTGTTTCAATACTAACTGTAGTCACTTTTTTTAATAAGTCGATTACGGTTTCTTTGTAATCAGAAAAACGGTAATTATTAAACTTTTCAGCGATGGTGGAATCCTTGGGTTTTTTCTCTTTATATTGGTCCAAAATCCACTCAATTGCTGACCGATTTCCTAACTGATATTCCCAGGCAATATTCGGGACATTTTCTAAAATGGCTTCCTCGTCAATAATTATTTGACCTTTAGTTTTATCGGCTTTTAGCTTCGTTTTAGGTGTCGATTGTAGGGGTGAACGGCCGTTCACCCCTACATTAATTATTGTCAAAGGATAAGGTGAAATACTCTCATAATTTAGGTGTAATTCCATTAATTGTTTACCCCAATTTACCCACTGATTAAAGTCATTATAAAAGGGAATTCTTGGGAAATCTCGCTTCAAATTTAACTCATATTTTTCCCGGTATTTAGGGTTATGTAATACAGCATAAATGTAATGAAAGATGTCGAGTTTAGTGATTTCCCTTACCCCCAACCCCTCTCCAGTGGGGAGATTAGCCCTCACCCCCAACTTTTCTCCAGTGGGGAGATTAGCCCTCACCCCCAACCCCTCTCCCACAGGGTGAGGGGAGCTAGAATTGTCTAAAAGTCTTCTCCCCCCTCTCTCTGAGAGAGAGGGGGGTTGGGGGGGTGAGGGTTGATAATAATCCCTAAACTGTTGTAATCCCCAATCCGTTATGTTATCAATTTTCTCTCCATTTTCATAACGATATAAAGGTAAACATTCACTCCCACATGCTGCTCCCATTAAATGTAAATCAGGAATTTTATTACTAACCATTGTCATAAAAGGTTTTTGTGAACCTGTATCTGTGAAACTAATTAATAAATTATTACTAATAAGATCTGGAAAAATACTGGGAATTTGGTATTGCATCTCATTAAGATACTTACAATAGTAAAATTGTTTTTTAGTAAATGGTCTGTATAATGATTCAATTATACAATTACTATTCCAAGTAATATCTATGTTTTTTCGGGCAGCTTTTTTTAAATCTCTTGTCCATTTGATTAAGTTAGATAAATTTTTATCTTCTAAAGATAGATTTTCTTGTAATTTATAAACTTCTTGTTTATATATACTAATTAAAAATTTAATTTTTTCTGTTAAAATCTCGGGAGAAAAATCATAAACCCACTCATCTCTTGCTGTTACAACTCCCAATGAATATAACTTAAAAATTGCTTTTTCACCAGCTTTATTTTTAGCTAATTTTGTCTCTTTATTTACTAAAGGTAACAGACTATCAAAGTCATTATCAGTTAAATTAATCCAGTTATTTTTATCATCAGGTTGTATATGTTCAAAATGAATTTGCTCAAACTTATGACTTGCTAAAAATTGTAACTTTTCTTGACCACTATTAAAATTAATTAAAGAATTATACAATATTTGACATTTTTCCCTCACCCCCAACCCCTCTCCCACAGGGTGAGGGGAGTCTGATTTTTTCACGAAAAATAAAATCGCAACTCCTACCATAATATTAAAAACGTTTCCTGATTTATCTCCTCCTCTAATATCTCCTCCTAAATCTATCACATAAATATAATCAAATTCTCCGCGAACAACCTTCCTAAAACCATCAAATGTACGCGCATTTATAAAGGAATTATTAGTAATAAATGCGATAATTCCCTTGTCACTTATTCTATCACTGGCCCATCTTAAAAAACGAGCATACATATCATAAACCTTCGTTTTTTGAGCGGTACTTTCTTTGATATAAGTGTCTTTAATTCGCTTATCTATGGCAGGATATTCACGATTTTTGTTGTTATCATTTTCGTTTTGTTGGTTAGCATTGTAGGGAGGATTACCAATAATTACTGATATTTTACGCTCATTTTGTCGCTTAATCCGAGTCGTATTTTCCATGGTCATTGAGAACATATCCATTTGTTTATTCTCAAAACTGGTATTATCTAAGGTGTCAACTAAACAGATATTTTCAAATAATTCATACTCCCCCATTAACTGTTGATAAGTGTATTCAATATTAAGATTAGCGATGTAATATGGCAGTATTGAAACTTCATTACAGTGAATTTCATTGAGATATTTATACCTTAATTGATGACTTGGTAAATAATCTAATAAAGCTGTAATAAAAGTACCAGTTCCTGTCGCTGGATCCAGGATTTCAACTCCCCGATCGCCTAACAATTTACCGAAGTGTTTATGTAATAAATAATCGGTACTTTCGATCATGAAATTAACGATTTCATTAGGAGTATAAACAATACCTAATCTATCAGCAGCTAAGGGATTATAACCCTTATAAAACTCTTCATAAACCCGCTTTAAAAACTGCTGTTTTTCATGGTGATCAGTTAAATTAGCGGCAGTTCTAATAATCACAGAATAGTAATTTTCAATAGTTTTAAAAGTGTTCTTTTTCAGAGTACCAGTAAAGAAAGTTTCAATTACTTTTTGCAGCGATTTGGCAATATTATTTTCCTTGTGAAAATCACCTTCTTGAAATATATTGATAAATATATCTTCAGTTAAAATATGTTGGATGATCATCTCCCGAATATCATCACTATTAAGATCAGGATTAATGGACTCTTGACATAGTTTTAAAAAGGCGTTAAATTCCTGTTTAAATGCGGTTTGATGGGCAGTTTCTAAATGATTAGAAACAAGATAATTATCTGGTCCAGAAACTGTAAATTCCTGTTTAAATTCGGGTTGGTGGGCAGTTTCTAAATGATTAGAAATTTGAGAATTATCTTGTCTAGAAACTGTAAATTCCTTTTTAAATTCGGGTTGGTGGGCAGTTTCTAAATGATTAGAAATTTGAGAATTATCTTGTCTAGAAACTGCCCACCCTACCAGGGGATTAATCAGATTTCTTAACGTCTCTAAAATAGTGGGTAAATCTTGTTTAAAAGAGGCGATCGCCTGGTTCAACTCCTTAAACTCCCTACTTTCGGAGTCGAAAAACTGAGTAAAAATATTAGGTAAATCAGCGTCTTTTTCTCTATTAATTTGCCTGATTTCTTGATTATACAACTTTTTTTACACAACGATATATGATTGCTATAGTTAGTTTAACAAATTTGATGAATCCCATGATTACAATAATTTAAACTGTAAAAGTGCGGCAATAAATGTGTTTAAAGGAGACAAAAAAACAGACCGAATGTCTGCTTTTTTAATTAATCTTTTGACTTATCTTTAACACCTTGAACAATGCGAGAAAGCTCGGATTTTTCGTCTATGGCAATGCGGCTAGGTGAACCACTGATAATCCTTTCATAGTTACGGAAGGAGTCTTTAATATCTGGTCCATCCTGACTAATACTGTATTCTCGAATGCCTTTATCATGCCATGAACCGCGCATTTTAAACACATTTATTGCCCTGGACATTTCACCGCGAATTTCCACATATTGCAGCATAATAATTGTGTCGGTAATGGTGGAAATATGGGATTCGGTTATGGAATGTGCTCCCATAAATTGGTCCGTAGTATTAGTAAAGAAACCCGTAATTTCTTCCTGTTTTGCATATCCTGTGACACCGATCACAAATTGACGGAAGGCGTTATTTGTCACTCCCCTTGATAAGGCTGAAAGGGAATCAATGGCAATACGGGAAGGTTTAAATTCGCTAATTTCTGATTTGATCATTTGCAAATGATCTTCTAATCCTAGTGATTCGGGATAGGAGCAAAGTAGTTTTAATAAACCTTTTTCTTCCATTTCTTCAAAGTCAATACCCCATGAAGACGCGTTTCGCGATAACTGGGCTCTTGATTCTTCATAAGCGAATAAGATGGCTCTTTCCCCTTGACGACAACCTTCCTCTAAAAATTTGCTGACGAGGAGGGTTTTGCCTGTGCCTGTTGCACCTGTCGCCAAAATAATGGAATCTTTGAAGAAACCACCGCCACACATGGTATCTAAGGTTTTGATTCCCGATGAGCTACGAGCATTTGAAGATTTCTGAGTCAATCGCATTGCTCCTAATGGAAATATATTGATTCCATCACCAGTAATGGTGAAAGGGTATTCACCTTTCATGTGGGTTGTACCACGTAATTTGAGTATTTCTACTGTGCGACGGCGACGCTCTCCTTCTAAAACATTGCGAAAAATTACCACGTTGTCAGAAACAAATTCCTCTACGCCAAAACGAGCCACTGGTCCGTATTCTTCAATTCTTTCCGTGGTCATGATGGAGGTTACTCGCAGTTGCTTTAGTCGTGCAACGAGTCGGAAAATTTCTCTTCTGACGACGGAAGCAGCATCATATTGTTGAAATACGGCGGTTACGGAGTCAATGGAGACGAATTTAGCTTGATATTTGCGAATGGCATATTGGATTCGTTCAATTAAAGCGGATAAATCAAAGTTGCCTACTACTTCTTGCCCTTCGGGATCGGGAGAAGCATCAAGAATAAATAATTTACCTTCTTCGATTAAACTTTGTAAATCCCAACCAAAACTATAGGCGTTTTCAATAATATCCCGGGGTGCTTCTTCAAAGGTAATAAATAATCCTGGATAATCAAAATATTTAATGCCATGATATAAAAATTGAATCGCTAAAAGGGTTTTTCCTGTGCCAGAAGTGCCACTAACTAAGGTTGTTCTTCCGATGGGAAGACCACCATGGCTAATTTCGTCAAAACCTTCGATCAGGGTGCGATTTTTCTGCACACCTTTGGGAGAATTACTATTTATTTGATTGCTAATTATGTCGTCTTGTTTCATTGTTTGTTTATTAATATTTTCGGGTTATTCCTGTTAAAATTTATAGATTAAAATCCGTATCTCTTTCTCTAATTTCTTCGTACAATAAATCTAAACCAATTAATACTTTTTCTCGGTCTGACAAATCACCAATGATTTTTCTCACGGGAGGAGGTAAGACCTTTGATAAGGTAGGAGTAGCCAAGATTTTATCTTCTTCTGCCAATTGGGGATTTTTCAGCACGTCTATTACTTTCAGTGCATAAACCCCTTGAAAATCCTCTTCCAGAATGCTTTTGAGGGTTTTCAATGCTCTGACTGAGTTAGGAGTATTTCCCGCTACATAGAGTTTTAAGACATAAGTTTTTTTTAGAGGACTCATAGTAATAAATTGCGTATTTATCAATATACATTGTTAATAATAATAGATGTTAAGAGTAATCTTTTTTTAGTTAATAATAAAGATTATCTTAACATTTTAGTCGATGCGGAATAATAACTCAAAAGGGAGGTCTTCTCGGGGAATGGAACGGCGATACATTTCGCATAAATGGGCAATAATATCAATTAAAGTTAAACGATAGTCTAGCAAAATTTCTTCGCTCCTCCCTTCTAGTTTTAGTTGTTGTGCAAAATCATCCATTAACTCCATGTGTATTTCTAAGATTTGCGATACGGAAATATCAGCAAAAAAAGCTCTATTCACAAAATGATCTAACTTCTCATTTAAAAATTCATCTTTAGCAAAGTAATTTAAGACTATTTCTCGATATTCTGCTTGTAATTGTTTGATTAAGTCTTGTCTGTCTTCTTCTGATAAATTACGACAAAAATATTGGGGATTTCTTTTATAATATACTCCTAAATAGCCTAATCTTTCTTTTAATTTTTCGGCGAGTCTTCTTTGCTGAAGCATTAAAAATGTTTGAGTTTCTTTGGTTTTTGTTGGCTCAATATTTGTCGGTTTTTCTATTAAGGTACAACTGGGCGCAAGATGCAAAAAATGGGTAATTGCTTGGTCAATATAGGAGGGCAAATCCTCAAGTTTTGAGGACATTAAAATCACTTCACCACTATGATAAATATAGTCAGTTTTTTCGGTTTTAATGACTGCTAAATTGTCGGCTTTTATAATTATTAATGGTAGAAGTATTCCTTCGGTTTGTAATTTGGTTAGTAAGGAATTATCTTGATCTCGATTAACAAAAATTAAGCAGTCAATTTGTTCTTTGTTTTGTTCAATAAAGTTGAGAAATTCTTGGCCAGAATATAAGAAGTTTAAAGCATAACGCTCTTCACTCAGCACTTTTTTTAAAGACTGAGCTACTGATTCTGAATGAGCAAAAATACAAAGTGATAATCGAAAATGCAAGGTATTAACTAAATATATTTTAATTAGATTTGGATTTGACGTTAATCTAAGTTCAGACAAAGGGAATTGTTTTATCTTTTCTTAGAAAGTTAACATTTTTTATACTGGGGATGATTTAACATTAATTTTAATCATCTTATCTTGATTATAAATTATTTTGATGAGATCTTATCATTTTTCTTTTTTTATGTTGACTCCTGTTCTGATGCTCCGTGATTTTCTAATAAATGTTCCTCTTTGTCAAGAAAATATCAGTTTAACTCAAATTTTAGCACTTTTTTGTGCCGATCAATCTGAATTAATTTGTGTGGTCAATGAAAATTCTTCTCCTCTTGGTGTAATTCGCTATCATGGTTTCTTAGATCATTTTACTAGAGTTTTTTCAGCAATTTCCCCTCCGGTCGATTTTGATTCTTTATCCGAGATTCATGATTTGATCGACACAAGGATTACAATTTTACCTGCCCAGATGAGTATAGAGGATTTTTGCCATTATTTACAAGAAGATGAACAACAAATTTTTACTTTGGTTGATTCTGAAGGAGTTTTTCTCGGATTACTTAATCAGAATAAGTTGTTAAAGTTTTTTGCCCAAAATCAGTTATCTTTATCTAAAAATTTAAGTAATTTCCAGAATGAATGTCAACAATTAACGGCGAGAAATATTGATTTAATGCAAATGCTTCATTGGCGTAATCAATTATTAGCTAGTTGGAGTCATCAGTTAAAATCTCCGGTGACTGCTTTGGTTGCTTTATCTAATCTTTTACAGGAAAAAAAATTAGGAACATTAAACCCACGTCAAGCAAATTATGCTCAACAAATTTATCAAAGTAGTCGTCAATTAATGGGTTTACTTTCTTTAACTATTGATTTAACTTATGGGTCATCTGGACAATTAATGTTAAAACCTAAACCTTTAGAAATTAACAGTTTTTGTCAGGAAGTTTGTCAAGATTTAACCTCACATATTCCCATTAAAATAGAGGTCAATTCTCGTTTAAATATGATGATAGCAGATCACTTACAATTGCGTAAAATCTTAATTTATCTGCTTAAAAATGCGATTAATTTTACTCCTGATGATGGGCAAATTGGCTTAAAAGTTGAACCTTGGTGTAATTGGATTGCTTTTACAATTTGGCATTATGGTTGCGGTATTACTGTGGAAAATCAGCTTTCTTTGTTTGAAGAATGTCAACCTTTAGATAATCCTTTAACTGGTAAATTTGAAGGTACTGGTTTAGAGTTAATTTTAAGTCAACAAATGGCTTTTACCTCGGGGGGTGATATTTCTTTTATTTCTCAAATTGATCAAGGAAGTGAGTTTACTTTGTTACTTCCTCCGGTTTTTCCTCCTCCTTTAAATCAAGAAAAAAAAACGAATTTGAACTTAATTTTAATGGTGGAAACTGATGTGGTTATTATTAATAATTTGAGGGAAAATTTACGAGATTTAGGTTATTTTGTTATCGTTGCTCGTTCCGCCATTGAAGCTTACAGAAAAGCATATCAATTAAAACCTAATTTTATTTTTTGCAATGACAATTTATCTTTAACTTCCCCTATTGATCTGATCAATTTACTTAAAAATGATTCTATTACTAAGGATATAATTATTTTTAATCTGACAATTATATCTCATTTACCTTACACTTTTTTTAATGACAATTCTCAATATTTATTACTCAATAAAGGTAATCTATCTAATTTACTTAATCAATTTTCTATTCCTGAAATTATTGATAATTTAACAATCTTGTTATTATCTCCTTTAAATTTTGAGTTTGAGCTTGGTTTTACTAATCATGCTTCTAGTTTAAATTATCGTGTTATTAGTTGTAATTCCCTTAAACAAGCAGCTCAAATTAATAACTTTTGGTCAATAAATGTGATTATTTTAGATGCAAGAAATTCACAATATTCGGTTAATTATTGGTTAACTTTAAAGGATTATTCTACTTTAGTTGATTTACCTTTTGTTACTTTGGATACTCAGATAACTTCCCTAATGAATCAGATAAATAATCTTAAAATTTTTCCCTATTTACCTTTATCTGAAAATTATAATTTAGCTGATTTATTTCAGGTAATTAATATTGCAATTAGGTAATTAACAATTGACAATTGAAAATTATCAACTATCAACTATCAATTATCAATTATCAACTATCAACTATCAACTATCAACTATCAATTATCAACTAATTTTACTTCTTTTTCGATGGTAATTCCCTGTAAAAATTGTCTATCTTCACTGAGATGGGGGAATTTTAATTGGGAGTCGGGAATACCTTTTTCGAGGTATCTTTGACGGATAATAGCGAAACTTCCGGGAGCTAAAATTTGTAAATAAGGAGCAGGTATATCACTTTGACGACGAATTTGATAGTGACTATTTACTTCACCTAAAAGCTGCTCACATCGATTTAAAAAGGCTTCAGGATTCTCTATTTTTTGACCATTTACTAACTCAATATTAACTAAATATCGTGCTGGAAAATCATTTTCTGACAGAGTAAAACAAAAGTCTTCTAAAACTACATTAAATTCCTGTAATAAAGTTTGCATTACCTGAGTAATATGTGCTTCGTTGGTTTTTTCTGTGGTAGATGACATTTGTCCTTTTTGGCGATATTTAAAGACAATTAAGGGTGTTTTATTATAAAAACCAATCACCTCAATAACATCACCAATGTCGTAACGATAAAAACCATTATAACTACTGGTAAGAATCCGATATTTTTCTCCTACTTTAACTTCGGTTGCTAATAAAGTTTTTGGGTGATCTTTTTCCCATTCTGACTGGGGAATAAACTCAAAAAACCCACTTTCTAAAGCTAACACACTTCCATCCATATCAACATCTGGATAAATGCTAAAAATGCCTTCAGCAGATGAAAAAACCACGCCAAAAATAGGTGTATTTTCAAAATAATAAGGGAATCTTTCAAAATAAAAATCAGATGTGCCTCCCCTTGCGTTTGCTACCATGGAGAGGTTTTGCCAAGCTAATTTTGGGGTAAGTTTACCGTGTTTGGCTAAGATAGCTCGCAATTCTTTTGCTCTGTTTAAATTAGCTTGCCAATGGGATTCTAAATTAGTTCGAATCTCTGGTGTGAGGTTTAACCAATCAGCGATTGTTCCTTTTTCAATATCGTCAATTAAATTTTCGGCGTATTGTTCTAAATAAGTACAAATGCGTAAAGTTAACATGGGAAAATTAGCGATTATTCCGCCCATTTCTGGTTCACAAAGGGCAAAAAGTAAGGCCAAATAATGCCTACTCATACTATCACTTACTTTAATGATTTCATAAGGATGAGCAAAAAATTGTTCATAAAGACGTTTATCTAATCGTAATACCCCAGCACTGGAAGGACCAAAGTCAATTCCCCCTTCTGTTTTCCCCCATTCTTGTACCGAATTTGTGACTAACATTTTCCTGAATTTTAGTCCTTTTTTCGCTAAAGCATCACTGACAAAACCAATACTAATTAAACTTGCATCTCTGACAATTGCTTGGGATTTTTTAGTAGTAGGAATAAGTTTCTTTTTTCCGGTTGAACCACTACTTAGGGTAATATAAATTACTTGATCTTTAGTAAGAATATTTTGTTCTCCTTTGGCAATTCTTTCTAAATATGGTTGATAATTCCTATCGGGAAGAATGGGGACATTTTCTCTGAATTGCTCCACTGTTTTAATGTTACTAAAGTTATACTTTTTTCCTAATTCTGTGTTTTGATGTTCTTGTAATAATTTTAACAAAAATTTAGTCTGAATTTCGGTCGGGTTATGGGTTTTTTGGATAAATTGATTTTTAATAATCTTGGCTACGGTGGTTAAAATTGGTAATAAAAAATTGGTCATTGTCTCCTCACTTTAAAGATTAATTTTCTTAACAATACGGGTTAATTGTAATTAGATAAAAACAGTCCAATTTACCGAATTAATTCAGCAATTAAAGGTTTATCATTCTGTAATTTACTAACTCCTAAAACACTAAAACCTAATAAATTTCCATCTTGATCTACTCTTGACCTAATTGCTTCATTTTCAGTTTCTCTCATGTATCCGGGTTGATCAGAGAAAGTAACTTCTAAATAATCTCCTTCTTTATCAAAATAAACTTTTACATTTGAGACCATAATTTTTCTCCTTTTTTAATTTTATCAGTTAGATAAGCTGTAATAATAAAAGCATCATTTTGTAAATATTTGACAACAACACACAACCATTTATCCCCGAATAAAGTATTTCGATAAAAACGATAATTTAACAATATACTATTATCAGTGTTAGAAAACAAGATTTGTTCAGGATAACTTACAGTTTCGACTATTGTAGTTTGCCTTTTTTCTAATTCAGGATGTCGTAATATATGATTTAAACGCTCGTCAGTTAACCTAACTAAACGATTTTGATAATCCGGTATTAATTGCCTATTTTCTGACGTTTTACCGAGACAAAAGTTACCCTTATTACCATAAGATAACAGCAAAAAATAAAGTGGGCAATTTCTAAGCAAAAATATCGACTATTTTTGAGAAATACAGAAAAACTGCGCGGCCAACGAAACTTCCTTTAAAATATATCAAATAAAGTGTGAGTAAAGTTTAATTATGAATCAAATGCAAAATTTAGGGATGGGTATTGGTTTTTTTATCGCAGCTTTTGTGTTGTCCAGTTTTGTGGAATACTGGGTACACAGATTAATGCACAAACCGGGCAAATTTGGGGAAAGACACCGAGAACATCATCGTCGCGGTGAAGGCCAAGGGGTGATTTGGGAGTTTCGCGATTATATTAAGGGTACTGTTGTTTTAATGTGGCCCATGTTTTTTATCTCAATGTCCGCCGGTTTGGGTTGGGTATGGGGAGCTTTGATTTATGCCGCATTTTCCGCCTATGCTCATCAACTGCAACATGAAAACCCCAGCAAGTGTTTTTGGATGAAAATGCCAGTCCATTATGTACACCATAAATATCAAATGTGGGAGCATAATTTTGGTTTAGGTGTCGATTGGTGGGATCATATTTTTGGTACTTATAAATTAGTGGAATGGGAAACTGAAGCGGAATTAAACTTAGCTCAAAGGGGTTATTTAGAATTACGTTGGTGGTAATTCCCTCGGTAAATTGTAGGGTGTGTCAGACAAAAAAATTCGGCTTAAATTGAACTGACGCACCTTACAATTATTTTTTTAACTTATGCAAAATTGTGACATAAACAGTCTCGGTTTGTTTGGCCAGTTTGGCCCAATTAAAACGCTGTGCTAAGGATTGATAGGCATTATCTATTAACCATTGGGCATAATCTGGGTTTTTTAATACTTCTAAAATACCCCAAGCTAAAGAATGGGGGTTATTGGTTTGAGTTACTATGCCAGTTTTGGTGTGTTGGACAACTTCTGGCAAGCCGCCGGTATCGGAAACCACCACGGGAACGCGAGCGGCAAAGCTTTCTAGGGCAACAATGCCAAAAGGTTCATAAAGACTGGGAAAGACGGCACAATCGGCAATGGTTTGAAATTTATCTAAATCTTGATCAGACATGAAACCCGTAAAATAGCATTGATCCCAAATGCCCAACTTCCATGCTTGTTCCTTCAAGGAATCGGTGTTACCTCCACCAATAATGATAAATTTAACTTTTCCTCCCATGGCTGAGGAAACTTTGGGAGCCGCATTTAAGAAAACTGAAACCCCCTTTTCATAAGTCATACGGCCGACATAATAAACTATTTTCTGGTCATTTTCCGCAAATTGACGGCGAAAAGTAATGGCCTCAAAATTGGGTTGACGGTGTTTTTTTTCCGGTCGAATACCGTTAAAAATTACGTCCATTTTCTCCCACTGTGTCTGTAACGCTCTTTGTAGTTCGTGACGCATATATTGGCTACAAACTATGACTCGTGCGGCTTGATCACTCAGGCTTTTCTCTTTATTGGCAATATAAGATTGGGTGGGATTATGAATCCCGTTATGACGACCGTATTCGGTGGCGTGAATTGTGGCTACTAGGGGGATATTAAAAAGCTGTTTTAAGGCGATCGCCCCATCCCCGACCACCCAATCATGGGCGTGAATTAAGTCAAAAGGTCCTTCATCTTGAATGATTTTACCACCATAATAACCCATACTTTCATTTAAGTTACCAATCCAGTGAAAAAAATCATGGCCGGGTTTAACGGGTAAACGATGAACTTTAATTCCCTCTACCACTTCAAAGGATGCGGCTTTGCCAAATTCGACAGTGAGTAAATGTATGGAATGGCCTAATTTTACTAATTCTGGATATAATTCAGCTACATGACGAGATATTCCTCCCACAATGCGAGGAGGAAATTCCCAAGTGAGTACGAGAATTTTCATGAAATTTGCCCAATTTTACAAATAAAGGTTTAACAATAGTAAATGCTGAGTGCTAATAGCTATATAGTAGATTACCAGATTAGCGTATTTTTCTTAATCATTAAAATCGACGGGTTATCAATCAGCCCGAAAAATCTTTTCCAATTAAGCATTTAAAGTGAGCATAAAGGTAATTTTCCGTTAAGATAGAAATGGCGGAAACAATTGTTTCCGTTCACTCCTCACACCACACCCCGCCTGGACTTAGGTTCGGGCGGTTTCTTAAAATTAAGAAATCGTAAAGTAATAATACCGAGTTAGTGGACTGAGTTATCCAGATCTGATAGAATTTGAGAATATTTCACCAGACACAAGTTCAGTAAAAAGGATATAAAGAAATGTCAGCAACGGCCCCAGTTACAGATGCAAGTTTTAAGGAAGAAGTTTTAGACAGCGACGTTCCCGTTCTCGTCGACTTTTGGGCTCCTTGGTGTGGTCCATGTCGTATGGTTGCACCAGTAGTCGACGAAATCGCTGAACAATACCTTGGCCAAGTCAAGGTTGTTAAGCTTAATACGGACGAAAATCCCAACGTAGCTAGTCAGTATGGTATTCGTAGTATTCCTACTTTGATGATTTTTAAAGGTGGTCAAAGGGTAGATATGGTTGTCGGAGCCGTTCCTAAAACCACTTTAGCTAATACCTTAGAAAAGTACCTCTAAGTACAGTTGATAGTTGATAGTTGATAGTTGATAGTTGATCAAAATTTATGGACAATTGATAATTGACCATAAATTTTGATCTAATTTTAAAATGCGTTGTCTGGTAACCTTTGGGCCAGACGTAACGCCGGGTTTGTCTCTACCTTAAATTAGGTCGATGTCTAATTCTCAATTATCAGTTATCCATTGTTAACTGGTAACTGTTAACTGAGGGGAGGGAGTAGTTACTTCTTACTTCTTACTTCTTACTTTTTACTTTTTACTTCAATTAAGACGGTTGTCCGATGGTTGTAATATAAATCACAGCCTCATCGGCAGGAATCCCTAGCACCTCGTTTACTTGATCATCGAAAAAGCCCCCAATTCCACTGACTCCTAAACCCAAATAAATGGCGACTAAGTTCAATTTTTGACCTAAATGACCAGCATCTAAGTGTAAATAGCGATAAGTGCGATCGCCATATTTAGCCACAGCTTGATGAAGATCGGCGGTATGAAAAATGACAGCTGCAGCATCTTTACCTAAATTTTGTCCTAAACATAAATAATGCAATTCTTGGCGAAAATTCTTAAAGCGAATTTGGCGCAATTCTTGAGCTTTGGGAGCATAATAATAACAACCATCATCTAAACCATTAACTCCCGAAACAGCGACAAAAGTTTCGATTAAATTAAGGTCAAAATAATCGGGAGAAGGAGCTAAACCTTGGTCAGAATAATCTTGAGGTTGATAAGTAAAATGTAACAGAGCTTTTAATTCTTCTAAACTAATATTTTCTCCCGAATAACTTCTGGTGGAACGTCTTTTAAGCATGGTATTTTCTAAACCAATTAAATTTTCCACCCATACAATAGGCTGAGTTTTAGTAGAAACTTTTAAACAGAAAGGAAAATTATATTTATCTTCTAAAGATTGGCCATTAACTTGAGTAGGAGAACTCAAATTTTCCGCCGTCTCAATGGAAGTTGCCTGATGAAAATAAGTTAATAACTCACCGTCAAATAATTGGGGATAATTGGTGTCAATTTGAGAAGGTAACGCCGTATTATAATTGAGTATTTCGGCTGGAGAATTGACTAAATCTTGGCAAGCAATCACAGTTAACACATTTTCTTGGTCAGAATCAAGATATAACAAATCATTCATTTTTTGATCATTGAAACCACCAATCAAACAGGGTCGATAACTATTAATAGCGCAGGATAACTCAATATTAGCCAAAACATGACCAGTATCTAAACAAATACGGCGATAGGCTCGGTCTTCATAACGCCAAACTGAACGATGAAAAATCGCTGTAGTAACTAAACTTAATTGGCTAGTTTCTAAGGCTGGATGATCAAAACAAGCTACTTGTAAATCAGACCAAATTTCACTTTCCCAAAAGCGAATTAAAGAATGACTTTGGGGTTGATAATGATATAATCCCGGAGGTAAAATAGCCGTTCCACGGGATATTAAATAAACTTCTGCTGGATATAAACCACCGGCCGAAGGAGCCGAACGTAAATAGATATAACTACCGTACATTGTCGGTAATTTGGCTGTTAATCCGTAACTACATAATAATATTAAAGATAATCTTTCCCATTCCCTGGTCAGGGGATCAAAAGTTATGTCGGCATCTTCTGACAAATAAGATTTGAGGTTAAAAACTTGGCCGATTTTATATTCTTTAAAGGGTATCGGTTGTTTATTCCAATCTAAAGACTTGTTTTTAGCCGCAATGGTCACGGGATCGTATTTAGTCCGTTGGTGATAATGGTGGGCGATGGATAATGATTTTTCAGACATTGTTAAAAAAATGACAATAATGTTACTACAGTTTGAAGTTTTAGCGGAATAAGTTAAAATTTTAGTATCTAATTAAGTTAATATAATCCCAGAGTTCAGTTTTGAAACATAGAGAATTATCTATTGATAAAGTTTGGCGCATACAGCAATTTATTTTTTAATACTCAAGTGTGAATAATAACATAAAAAATGAATTTTGAAAAGAGAGAAAATAAGCTAAAATCTGAGCAAATGTTAGAAGAAAATTATCCTGATTTAATTATTTGCTATGAAAAAGAACCGGTGATTTTATATTGTTCTAATAATAGTCAAGAAATATTGGGGTATCCAATAGAAGAATTTATTGGTCATCACTTGGTAAATTTTTTTGAGGTTAATGAATGGTTAAAGATTAAGCAATTTTTGCAGAGAGAAAAACAAACATTTTTCGCTAAAATTAAGAATAAACAGGGACATTATATTGATAGTTTAATAATGGTTAATTCCCAATATAAAATAATGAGAATTAACTTACAAGTACCTAACAAAAAGCTACATATAGAGCAACAAAAAAGTTATTTGTCAACTTTATTTAAAATCCAAAAGCAATTATTATTATTTCCTGATCAATATAGGAGTTATAACCGGATTGTTCAGTTATTGGGTGAATGTTCAGGAGCAGATCGGGTTTATATTTTTGAAAATCATCGGGATGAATCTAAGCAATTATTAATGAGCCAAAAAGCGGAATTTTGTGCCGTGGAAATTACACCGGAAATAGATAATCCACGGTTACAAAATTTAAGTTATCAAGACTGGTTTCCCCGTTGGAAAACCATTTTAAAAAAAGGGGAAATAATCTTCGGTTTAGTGAGGGATTTTCCCGTCAAAGAGAGAGAAATATTAGAACCACAAAATATTTTATCTATTTTAATTATACCAATTATTTTTCAAGATAAATTTTGGGGTTTTATTGGTTTTGATCACTGTAAAGAAAACCATATTTGGGGACAAATAGAAATAGAATTATTAACGACAGTCGCTACAGGAATTGCTCTAGCATTGGAACGAAAAGAAGTAGAACAAGCTTTTCAAAAATCAGAATCTAAATATACTAATATGTTTGATAATATTAGTTTAGGTATTTTTCAAACATCCTTAGATGGTCGTTTTCTTAATACTAATCGCGCTTTAGCTAAAATATATGGTTATGATTCTCCAGAGGAATTAATCACAAATATTAAAAATATAGAACAAGAATTATATCTAAATCCTGATACTCGTAGAGACTTAATTAGTCTGTTAAAAAACCATAATTTAGTCTTAGATTTTGAGACTCAAGTTTATCGCAAAGATGGTAGTATTATTTGGATTTCTGAGAATATTAGAAGTGTTTATAATGACCAGAATCAATTATTATATTATGAAGGTACAGTGGAAGATATTACTGCGCGTCGTGTCGCAGAAGAAAGGTTATTATATGGAGCATTACACGATGCTTTAACGGGATTGCCAAATCGTTCATGGTTCATGAATAAATTAAAACAGGTCATCTTATTGACTAAAAAAAATCCGAATTATAACTATGCAATGTTATTTATTGATCTTGATAGTTTTAAAGTAGTTAATGATAGTTTAGGGCATTTAGTTGGCGATGAATTATTAAAAAAAGTTTCAACTAAATTTCAAGAATGTCTCAATCAAGAATATACCATTGCCCGTTTTGGTGGTGATGAATTTGCAATTTTATTAGATAATATTAATGCCATAGAAGATGCCATAAAAGTAGCTGAAAATATAAAAAATAGCTTACAACAACCAATTTTATTAAAGAATTATGAAATTTTTGTTGGTACAAGTATTGGGATTACTTCCAGTATAATTAAGTATCAAAACCCGGAGGATATTCTTAGAGATGCTGATGTCGCCATGTATCAAGCTAAGGGCCAAGGTAAGGGAAATTATGCCATTTTTAATCCCGAAATACAGCAAAAATTATTAGCTCGTTTAGAGTTAGAAAGTTATTTAAGAAGGGCGATCGAATTAAAGGAATTACAGTTATATTATCAACCAATAATTTGTCTGAAGACAGGTAAATTAATTGGTTTTGAAGCTTTAGTAAGATGGCAACATCCTAAACGGGGTTTTGTTTCTCCGACTGATTTTATTCCCATTGCGGAAGAAACTGGTTTAATTAAAGAGATTGGCTGGTGGGTTTTTTGTGAAGCTTGTCAACAGTTAAAACAATGGCAAAATCAATTTTCTCCTACTCAAAATTTAATCATGAATATTAATCTTTCTGCTTATCAATTAAGAGAAATTGAATTGGTTGAAAAGATGAATTCCTTTTTAATAAAACATGATTTAAAAGGAGAAAATTTGAAATTAGAAATTACAGAAACTTGTTTTCTAGAAACTTTATCCTCTGACATAGAAATTATTAAGAAGTTAAAGAAATTAGGTCTTAATTTATGTATTGATGATTTTGGAACTGGTTATTCTTCCTTAAGTAGATTGCATGAATTTCCCATTGATACTCTCAAAATTGATCGAGCTTTTATTAATAGTATGGATAACAAAGGAGGAGAAACAATTATTTTAACAATTCTGACTTTAGCTCATACTTTAGGAATGAATGTCGTAGCTGAAGGAATAGAAACCACGGCACAATTAGAACAATTAAAAAAATTAGGTTGTGAATATGGCCAAGGATATTTATTTTCTCGCCCTTTAAATAAGGAAAAAACCACGGAATTAATTGCTAAAAATTTACCACTAATTTAAAGTAGTAAAAAGTAATGATAATTCAGAAATTGTCACTACTTTTTATGATATTATTAAACAGAAAAAAAGCATTCTATATTAATAGCTACAATGACTAAACTAAACAAATGGACTAAACATCATATACTTTCTTTAGCTGATTTTACTCCTTCTGAATATGAAACTGTGTTGCAAACTGCGGCTAGTTTGCGTTCGGTACTTTTTAGTCGTACCAAAAAAGTCCCCACTTTACAAGGAAAAATCGTCGCCAATTTGTTTTTTGAACCTTCCACCCGCACTCGCAGCAGTTTTGAATTGGCCGCCAAAAGTCTCTCGGCCGATATTCTCAATTTTGCCCCCGGTAGTTCCTCTTTGAGTAAAGGTGAAACAATCTTGGATACCGCCAAAACCTATCTATCCATGGGTGCGAATGTGATGGTAATTCGTCATCAACAAGCCGGAGTTCCGGAGGCGATCGCCGCCGAAATGGACAAGTTAAACTCTGGAGTCAGCATTTTAAATGCTGGTGACGGATTACACCAACACCCTTCCCAAGGGTTATTAGACCTATTTACCATGTGTAGCGCTTTGGATGAACAAAATCCGCGTTTAGAGTTATTAAAAGGGAAAAAAATAGCCATTGTGGGGGACATTTTACACTCTCGGGTTGCTCGTTCTAATATCTATAGTTTAACTGCGGCTGGAGCGGAAGTACATTTAGCTGGACCACCAACTTTATTACCCCAATTATTTGGCGAAATTTTAGACAGAAATCAGGGGGGAAAATTGTTTTTACATTGGCAAATTGAACCTGCGTTAGAAAATGCCGATTTAGTGATGACATTACGGTTACAAAAAGAGAGAATGAGCGATTATTTATTACCAAGTTTAAGGGAATATCATCAGAATTATGGTATTACGAGAAAACGCTTACAATTATGTAAAGAAGATGTGAAAATATTACATCCAGGACCAGTAAATAGGGGAGTTGAAATTAGTTCTGATGTCATGGATGATCCAGAAATGAGTCTAATTTCAGAACAAGTAACCAGTGGAGTTGCCATTAGAATGGCCTTATTATATTTAATCGGAACTACTAAATTATAGCGGTTTGTTGTTGCGCGGGTTGCGCTCAAATTAAGCGCAACAAGGAGCTTTTATAATATTAATTGTAAAGAAGGCATGAGTCGCTGTAAATTTTTTAAAGATTTATTTTGCCAAGGAATGGTATCATTACCAATAATAATTAGGGAAATATTTTTTTGACTACGAACATGAATCATAAATTTAGATAACATGGTAATACCGGAACTATTAATAAAATATAAATTTTTAAAATCGAGAGTTAAATTTTCTGGTTTTTGCTCAATAATCTGATGTAAAAGATTATTAATCGGCACATATTCTGGTAGACCATTTAGTCGAAGAGTACCTTGAAAACTAACAGTTTGATTAGCTAAATTATAGAATACCTGATAATTTTCCCCCTCTATTTTCATTGTTTAATATCTCTCTAAATGATTAATAAATAATTTGATTTCTACCCTTTTGTTTAGCGATATATAATAAACGATCTGCTTCACAAATTAATTGAATGGGGGAATTATCTGAAGAGGGAATAAGAGTACCAATTCCTAAACTCAGGGTGATATATTCACTAACTTTAGAGTCGGCATGAAGAATTTTTAATCTAGCTACGGTATCTTGGATTTTGACAGCGACATTGAATGCACCCTCAGTGTTGGTATTCGGTAAAATAACGGCGAATTCTTCACCGCCATAACGAGCAGCCATATCCGCCGGTCTTCTGATACTATGGTCAATAGCTTGGGCTACTTGAGTTAAACAACCATCACCCATTTGATGACCATAGTGATCATTGTATAGCTTAAAAAAGTCAACATCTGTCATAATCAGAGACAGAGGCTGATTTTCTCGGAGACAGCGTCGCCATTCATCAGTTAAAGACTGGTCAAAGTGGCGACGATTTGCCAATCCGGTCAAGTGATCAATAGTGGCCAAATTATTAACTTCATTTAATTCTTCTAATAATTGAGTATCAATAATATCGCCATGTTCGGTGAGAGTTTCAATGATAATTTCCAAGTCTTCTTTTTGCTGATAAACAGCTTCAATCATAGTTTTAAGTTTAGCTTCAGCTATTTTTTTCTCATTAATTTCAGCGTGTAATTGTTTATTGGCCTCCTCTAATTGAGCTTCCATCGCATCACCATGTTCAATAATAGTAAGTAAAGTCATTTCTAAATCACTATTTTCAATTTTTAGCTCTTCTACTTGCTGCTTTAAGAGAGCAATTTGAGCTAAAAATTTTGACTCATTTTGATTAATCGTGTGGGAATTTTTCATAAAGTTATTAGGAAAATTCTAATTGTAAAATGGGTAAAAGTCGCTGTAAATTTTTCAAAGATTTACCTTGCCATGGTATATTGGCAGAAGCTTTAATAATTATTTGACTTACTTGATGTTTTCTAGCATTGATAATAAATTTAGATAACATACTAATACCAGAACTATTTAAAAAGTCTAATTCTTGAAGATCTAAAGTCATGGTGGGCAAATTTTTGCTTAAGATATCATTGAGTAAATCAAGAATAGGTTGATATTCGGACATTCCACCTAAGCGTAACGAACCTTGAAAACTAATAGTTGCCAAGTTAGAATCATAGATAACAGTGTAATTTTCGCCCTTAATTTCCGTCATTATTGTTCCTCTTATATTGAAATTTGAACCATGGTAGTAACCGTGGTAATTTTCACCGGAGTTTCCTGATTTTCAAACTTCCAGCCTAACTTAGCTCCATAATCATTAATCATTGTTAATAAACCCAAACCCGAAGCCGAGGAATTTTCATCTTCAGAACTTTTCTCTAATTGATGAATATAAAAATCATCAGGATCTGAATTAATTAATTCTTGAATGAAATCGTAAAATTTCTGAAAATCATCAAAATTCACACTATTAGTCACCTGTAAAATTACAGTAACATCTTCACCTTCGAGTAAATTAATCTCAAATTTAATGGGATAATCAGAGGAATTGTCATGAAATTTCATGGCATTTTCTAACAATTCATTAGCGATAAAACTAACAGCTCCTTTAACTTCTTCCTGACGTAGTTTACTGGTAGGATTGTCATCACTAATGGGGAAAAAAGTCGTTAAATAATCGGCCACAAAATCAGCAGATAAACCATTATTGCGCCAACGTTGTTGAATGGGAATCGAGGTAGGGGAAAAACCAAGAACCAAAAATTCTTGTTCCTTGGGTAATTCCGTTTTAAATTCACCGATAATTTTTGTCATAATTATTACAAAATGCTTGTCTTCTCAGCTGTTTTTTTTTACTTTTAGCGATTAACTATTAAGCTAAATTTGATTAGCTTTAGAGGTTCGACGGTTATCAAAGTCTTAATTTTATTATCCACGATTATATTGTATGGTATTAAGCATTAAAAGGATAGGTTTTCTTTAAAAGATCAGCAATTTGACCTAGTGGCAGAACATCAAGAGCAGCTCCCCTTTCTACCGCTGCTTTAGGCATTCCATAAACGACGCAAGTCGCTTGATTTTGGGCGATGGTATGCCATCCTTTGGATTTGAGCACATTTAAACCTTCAGCGCCATCTCGACCCATTCCGGTCAATAAAACAGCAATTCCGGGGGTTTTCCAATGGTTGGCAACACTCTTAAAAAACACATCAACAGAAGGGCGATAGGGATATTCGAGGGGATATTTAGTGTAATCTAATTTGAGATTAGAGCGCAAATAAAGATGGTCATTACTAGCAGCAATTAAGACTTTTCCTGCTTCTAAAATACTGTGATTAGTGGCTATTTCCACGGTTAAAGGAGTCTGGGGATTTAACCAGGAAACCAAACCGGCGGAGAATTTTTCATCTACGTGCTGAACTATAATAATAACGGCGGGAAAATTAGCAGGTAATTGAGACAAAATCGTAGCTAAAGCCTTTGGACCACCCGTCGAAGAACCAATCACAATCAAAGGTGGAAGAGCCGATTTGAGGGAGTCAAAATGAAGTTTTTTTCTTTGACTTAAAGTAGTTTTTGTGTTATTTGAAGTCTCAATTAAGTCAGCAATATTAGCGATTTTAGCTAACAAAATTTGAGCAACTTCTGGCTTACTATGGCGGCCTAAAATTGGTGTACTAACCGCATCCAAAGCACCAGCCCCTAGAGCTTCAAACACCTTATCAGAATTACCCTTAACACTGGAAGTTACGATTAAAATAGCACAGGGAGAATTGCGCATAATCAGGCGAGTTGCCGTAACACCATCCATAACTGGCATTACTAAATCCATTAAGATTAAATCGGGAGTATTTTCCGCACATTTTTTAACAGCTTCAGCGCCATTATTAGCCACCCAAACTAACTGATATTCCCTGACAGAAAGCAAAACCCGTTTCAGTGCTTCCACCGCCATCAACATATCATTAACAATCGCTATTTTCATGTTATTTTTGTTTAATTACTACCAAAGTGATGTCATCAAAAACAGTATGTTGAGCAATATGTCCTTTAACATCAGCAATCACAATTTCTTGAATTTCTTGAGCGGATAAATGCCAATTTTCACTAACAACATTACACAATCTTTCTAAACCGTAAAATTCACCCTTAAAATTTTCTGATTCCGTAATTCCATCGGTATAAAGTACCACACCATCACCAGTATTAAGATTAATTTCAGCTTCCCCGAGAAACTCACTAATATTTTCGTCCAAACCAATAGGAAAACCTAAATCAATAGTATCAATTAATTCCACCTTACCACCGGCACGAACAATAATCACTTCCTCATGTTGGCCCGATAAACGAATAGTATTATTTTGATAATCCAGCAAAGTAAGAGTAAGATTTTTATCAGTTTTCATGCGTTGAACATTGCCATAAATAGTACGATTAAGAATATCTAAAAACTGATTAGAATCAGTTTGGTTACTTTCTAAAAGAGTGCGTACCGCAGTTTGTACCATCAACATGATTACCCCACTTTCCAAACCGTGGCCGGTAACATCACCAATGCCAATTTTGACTTGTCCTTGATAAGATAAAATATCGTAATAATCGCCGCCAACTTCATCAGCCGCCTCCATAAAACCAGAAATGTCAAGCTGAGGAATAATCTTCAACTCCTCCGGTTTAGGCAAGATCATTTGTTGCAACTTGCGAGTAACATCCAACTCCGCACTAAGGCGTAAATTTTCCACTTCCAGACGTTTTTGAGCTTCTTGTAACTTAAGGAAATTAAGATAACCTTGGGAATGGTAGCGAATACGGGCGATCAACTCCACCGAATCAGGCAACTTTACCAAATAGTCATTAGCCCCCAATTCAAAAGCTTTAGCCTTAGTAATGGCCTCCTCCTTACTAGATAACACAATCAGAGGAATATGGCGAGTAGGCGAATTATTGGCGCGCAAAAAACGGACCAACAATAAGCCCTCCATTTGAGGCATGACCAAATCCTGTAAAATGACCGTAGGTTGGACTTGAGTCGCGATTTTCAAAGCAAAAGTCGGGTCATCACAATAGTGAAACACAATATCCTGCTCATTAGCAAGCATACGGCGAATCGCTTCGCCAATCATAGCTTGGTCATCAATAAGTAAAACAGTAATTGCGTCCTTCAAAACGTGTTGTAAAATTTATACGACAGCAACATGATAAACGATTTTAAAACCCAAAACCTATTATGCACAACCAGCCAACCCCTTTGCGTCTTTGCGTCTTTGCGTGAGCCTAAAAAATCTAAATCCGAAGCAAAAAATATGACAAAATCCGAACTTCAAATAATAACAGTTACCGAGTTAACTGACTATCTAAAAACAATCCTAGAAAGCATCGAAAACATTTGGCTAAGCGGCGAAATATCCAGTATTAATAATCATTCCATGGGGTTATTTTTTACACTTTCAGACGAGGAAAATAGCGCTATAATTAATTGCACTATCTGGCGAAGTATGCTGGGTAAAATTAAGCAATTACCCCAAAAAGGCGATCGAGTTTTAGTGTTAGGAAGTCTAACTTTATTTGCGAAACAAGGTAAATATCAAATTAAAGTAGCGCAAATTTTACCCCAAGGGGAAGGGCTACAATCCTTATTGTATCAGCAACTCAAGGCTAATTTGCAAGCTGAAGGATTATTTGATCCTAGCCGAAAACGTCCCCTTCCTAGTCATCCTCAAACTATTGCTGTGGTGACATCCCCAACTGCGGCAGCTTGGGGTGATCTTCAAAAAACCTTAAATCAGCGTTATCCCAGTCTAAAAGTGCTGCTTTCACCAGCGATTGTACAAGGTGATCAAGCTCCAGAATCCATTGTCAGTGCCATTTCTCGGGTGATTGATGATGGACGCGCCGAGGTGTTGATTTTAGCCCGTGGTGGAGGTGCAACGGAGGATTTATCCTGCTTTAATGATGAAAAAATCGTAAGGGCGATCGCCTCTTCCCCGATTCCCGTAATTACTGGCATTGGTCATCAACGAGATGAATCCTTGGCCGATTTAGCGGCCGATTATTGTGCTCATACCCCAACTGCCGCTGCGGAAAAAGTTGTACCATCTTTAGATCAATTATGTTTTGAACATAAACTCAGGTATCAGAAATTAACCGAAGTTTGTCAAAGGAAATTAACCAGAGAAATAGATTTATTAGGGAGTTTAAAACAGCGTTTGATTAATTTACCTCGTACTTCGATGAGTTTACAAGAAGCTAATTTTAAGACTAAATTATTACGGGAAAAATTGGCAGCTTTTAATCCGAATTCTGTGTTAAAAAGGGGTTATGGTGTGGTAACTTTTACTGATGGTAGTTTGGTTAATTCGGTGGAAAATTTACAACCAGATCAGGAGTTAATTATTAATTTACAAGATGGTTTTGTTAAGGTTAAAATTGTCAAATAATTGATCAAGGAGGATATAATTATGACTAATTATGAAGAGAAAGTAGCGGAAGTGGAAGCGATAATTAGGGAAATTGAGACGGGAAGTTTGCCTTTAAATTTACTATTTGAAAAGTTTAATTTAGCGGTAGAAAAACTGGAGCAATGTGATGAGTTTTTAGCTAAAAATAAGGAGCAAATGGAGATTTTAATTGAGAATTTAAACCCGTAACAATTAACCTTAAATTTTGCTATAGTTAATAATAAATGTTAGATGAGGCCAACTTTTTATGTCAAAAACCTCTTTATATCAACAAGCTTTGGAAGCAGTAGAAGCTTTACCCATAGAAGACCAAAGAGAATTAATTAATACTTTGAACCTTCGTTTTAATTTACGTCAAAGACAGCAACTTATTACAGAAATTAAGGAAGTTCAACAAGAATATCAATCAGGAAAGGTGAAATTTGGTTCTGTAAATGATTTTTTGGAGGAGTTAGATAATTGAGAGAAATTGGTTGGACTCCTAAGTGTTTGCGAATTTTTAAACGTCTTATTCGAAAAAACCCACAACTACGTTTATTAATTGCAAAAACCCTACAAAAATTAGCTGAAGATCCATTTCATCCTAGTTTAAAAACCCATAAATTAATGGGCGATTTTTCCGATGTTTGGTCATGTTCAATTGACTATAATTATCGGATTTTATTTGAGTTTGTTGACAATTCAGCTGGGGAATTGTCGGCCATACTTTTGTTAAATATTGGTACTCATGATGAAGTTTATTAGTAAAATTTAGGGGAAAAATTCCCCTTTTTTAATATTACTCGAAACTGTCTAAATCGATCGCCTTTGATCCTCCCCGTTTCAATTGCAATAAAACTTCCCCTAACTGTTTCCAAATTAAACGGCCGATGAAAGCACTCATGGGAATTGATAAGATATAACCAAGGGTACTACTAACATTAAAAATCTCTAAACTTGCGGATAAAAAGATACAAATTCCGGCACAAATACCCAAAAAAGGTATTTTAAGATCAGACTTGTTAATGATCTCTATTGTCAATTCGTCGCTAGTTTCTCTCCATTCTTTATATTTTAACTTAAGGATTGATTCAAAAGCAAAACCAGAGGCGATCGAAATAAAGAAGCCGAATGCTATTAGTAAAAATGGTGGTTGTGGAATGTAGTAATACATCATTGTTTGTTTTTCAATTAATAAATGAATTGTGATTATTACCCTCCTTTGGTAAGGAGGGAAGGGAGGATTCAGAATATAAATTAACGAGACATAGTGGCTGTTTTAACAACAGTGGCCACGGTTTCCGAGGAAAAATCTCGCAACACATTAAACGCAACATCAAATAATCGTTGGGCTTTTAATTCAGGTTTAATTAATTCCCATAAACGTTGTACTTCTTCAGTATGTAACCTGTCATCTTCAATTAAGGCCAATAATAATTGACGACGCAAATATTTACCATCTTCTGACATCAAATATTGTAACCCTAATTGGGCAGTTGGTAGCAAGTCAAATTGAGAATCAGAACCAGCTATCTGAATCAGATTTTCTAATCTTTGCCATTGGAATTTACCATGTTTAAATAATACGTCAATTAGCCTTCTTTTTAAAGCTTCAGATTCTCCAGTTAACAATCTTCTTGCTACATAAGGATAGGAAACCTCGACTATTTTAAAGTTAGGATTTAAACTTAAGGCTAATCCTTCTTGGGTAACTAATGAGCGAATTATTAAAGCAAATTTAGCGGGAACTCTAAAGGGATAATCATACATTAATTCCGAAAATTCATCGGTTATCGTCTTAAAATTAAAGTCACCAACTTTTTGTTCAACTGCTGCTCCTAAAACCTTTTCTAAAGCAGGTATAATCGGGTTAATATCTGTTTCGGGAGCGAGAAAACCCAGCTTAACAAAATCATTTGCTAAGGCCTGATAATCCTTATTAATTAATTGTACAACGGAACTAGCAATGGTTTCTTTAGTATCTTCTTCTAACTGATCCATCATGCCAAAATCAATGTAAGCCATTCTACCATCAGCCATGGCAAATAAATTGCCAGGATGGGGATCAGCATGGAAAAACCCGTGTTCTAAAAGCTGTTTTAAACCTGATGTAACACCGATTTTAATAACTTCATTGGGGTCTAAACCATGGGCTTCAATTTGCGTAATATCTGTTAATTTAAAGCCATTAATCCACTCTAAAGTTAGCACATTATTCGTAGTATATTGCCAGTAAATTGCGGGAACTTTTACCTGTGGATCATTGGCAAAATTAGCTGCAAATTTTTCCGCATTTTTTCCCTCATTTACATAATCAATTTCCTCAAAAAGTTTAATGCCAAATTCATCGACAATAAGAGTTAAATCATGACCTAAATTTAAGGGTAAAAAAGGAGCAAAAATTTTCGCCCCTAACCTCATCAAATATAAATCCAAAGTCAAAACTGGATATAAATTTGGTCTTTGAACCTTAACTGCGACTTCTTCACCGGTGTATAAAACAGCGCGATAAACTTGACCTAAACTTGCAGCAGCCACTGGATGAGGAGATATTTCCTTATAAATCTGGTCAATTTTTTTATTTAATTGTCTTTCAATGATCGCAAAAGCAAGCTCATTTTCAAAAGGAGGTAATTGATCTTGAAGTTTTATTAATTCCTCTAAAAAATTCTTTTTAATTAAATCTGGCCGAGTGGATAAAGCTTGACCCACTTTAATAAAAGTTGGTCCTAAATAAGTTAAAATTTCCCTTAATTCCGTTGCTCGTTTTTGCTTATTCATTTCCACTTGATTACTCCAGTCATCAAGTTTTAAATTAAGGCAAAAAGTGGCCAAAAACCAGATAATTGTTACAGTTCGCCAAATAGTTTGCCAAGGTCTTCTACCATAATATTTGGCGATTGCTTCTGCGTTGTAGCGTCTTGATTGAATATTCGTTGATCCTGTTTCCGATGGCATGATTGTTGTTTGTTTCACTTATATTTATATTTCGTTTTGTCAAGTATAGTTTATAAAACTTTAAATTTCTTAATCTTTGATTATCTCTGATTTGATCAAGAAGGATAAAATTATTTTTTCAAGAAAATTAGTTCTGATTTTTGTCGTAATTTTCGTAATAGCGATCTAATTGATCTAATATTTCTATTCCCTTTTCCCGACAACCATTGGAAGCACGAATTTTAAAACGGGTTTTTGCATCAAATTCAGTCAAGGCCATGACGGATAACTCTTCAAAAAGCTTATTGACACTCATGTTGCGGGAAGCCGCCAATACTTTGATCCGCTCGTGAGTATCGTCTGGTAAACGTAAAGTCACAACTCCCATCTTCACTCCTGTAAAAATTCTTCGGGTTGACAAATTCTTAATTGCTCAAAAAGTAGCTCCCCTTTTTTGATGTCTTTGATATTGCGAGTAATAATCAGGTCTGCGTTGCCAGCAATTGCTAACTCAATCAGGTGGTTATCAGCTTCATCTCGTAGATTCGGTCGCCATTGGTAATAAATTTTTGTCCAGCGACAACTATTTAAGTAAGCATCAAATAAAAGCTCCCGCTTTTCTGACGAAATAGGACAATTCACAAAAATCTCTTTTCTACTCATTACGTCTTCATACTCATTGTACAAGGCTTCACCCATAAGGGGAATTATTTGATCTTGCAAGCACATTTTTAAAATTTTTCTACAAACTCCTTGGGGACTCAATAATGCTGCAATAAAAATATTTGTATCTAAGACCACAATTGACATACAAAAATGATAGCATATTAACTATCATTTTTCTGATCTTGATTTTAAATATCCATTATTCTATCCTCAATTATGACAGAAATTATTCAAGAAACTATTGACAAATTGCGTAGTCTTACCCACGTTGAATGTATTAATAATTGGCGATTTTGTCGGAAAAATTTAGCTAATTTACCCACGATAAATGAGATTGAAAATTGGGCGATCGCCCCGATAAATGACAAAAATTACATTGTTTGGCAAGCAGGACCTCAATTTAATTGGTTAGCGCAACAATTTATTTTGTCAAGCCATCTGAACGGTTATTCCATCGCTAATTTATCCCTACGTTTATGTTTAACATGGTGGGCAGAAAATGCGCAAGTTTTTGTTAATGGAAAATTAGTCCAAGAAGGAGATTTATTTGATTCTTCTGCGAGGGTTTTATTAACAGATAAAGCGATTCCTAATGATAATATTTTAGTGGCAATTCGTCTGATTAGTCCGGGACATGATATTGGGGGGTTAATGAAATCGCACCTCGTCTATGAATCTGATAAAATTGATCCTGGATTTTTCGCCAATGAATTAGAAATTTTAACTAAATATTTAAGAGAATTTGAACCAGAAAAATTGCCTATTATTGAGAGTATAATTGGTAAATTAGCATGGGATCATTTAGAAAATAGAGAAATATTTAATCATTCGATCATTAAGATTCGAGAGGAATTACAACCCTTAGCAATTAATATTAAGAAAAGACAGTTTAATATTTTAGGTCATGCACATTTAGACATGGCCTGGTTATGGACATTGAATGAGACTTACACAGTCGCTGAAAGGACTTTTAAATCTGTGTTAAACTTACAAAAAGACTACCCCGAATTAACCTTCTGTCATACTACCCCAGCTTTATATAATTGGATCGAAAAAAATCGACCTGAATTATTTAAGTCGATTCAAACAGCAGTAAGTTTAAATAAATGGGAAGTTTTAGGAGGAATGTGGGTTGAACCGGAGGTTAATTTAATCTCTGGGGAGTCTTTAGTCAGACAATTATTATATGGACAAAAGTATATTAAAGAGAAATTTGGTCACTACACAAAAATAGCATGGCTTCCCGATAGTTTTGGTTTTCAATGGACTTTACCTCAGATATTTAAACAAGCAGAAATTGATTACTTTGTAACGGGTAAATTACATTGGAATGACACCAATAAATTCCCCCATGGTTGTTTTTGGTGGGAGTCTCCTGACGGTACAAAAATTTTAACTATTATGTCTCCTCCCAATGTTACAGGAGTTATGGATACTAACCCCATTACCATGACAAATTACAGTATTAATTGGGAAAAACAAACTAAATTACAGGAGATATTTTGGTTACCAGGAGTAGGAGATCATGGTGGTGGTCCAACCCGTGATATGCTAGATGTAGCAAGGAAATGGGAAGCTTCACCCTTCTTTCCAAAAATTCAGTTTACTACTGCTAATTCCTACTTAGAAAAAATCGTAGAGACAGAAAATTTACCAGTTTGGAATGACGAATTATATTTAGAATTACATCGTGGTTGTTATACCACCCATGGTTATCAAAAAAAAGCGAATCGTTATTGTGAAAATTTACTATATCAAGCAGAGTTATTTACCTGTTTAAACTTTGTAATTGATAAATTACACCTTAAAATAAACTCAGAAAATTTAATTGAAAAATATCAAGTAATTAAAAGTAAAATTGAGCAGTCATGGAAGGGAGTTTTATTAAACCAGTTTCATGATATATTACCGGGGACATCTATTACAGAAGTTTTCGATGAAGCTAATCAAAATTGGTCAGAAATTATTGCGACAGGAGAGCAAATTTTACAGTCAAGTTTACAGGAAATAGCAAATAAAATTAAGTTACCCCAACCTCCTGTAAAAAATGCGCAACCTTTAGTCATATTCAACCCGACAAACTGGTTAAGAAGTGAGATAATCTCAGTAAAATTACCCCATAAAAATTACCAAGTTTATGACTTAGAAGGTAACAAATTAATCCAACAAATATCTAACGAAAATAACCTGCTATTTTTAGCCAAAGATATTCCATCAATTGGTTATCTTTTATATTGGGTAATTGAAGAAAATATAACCACTAATAACCTCATAAAAGAAGAATTTATTCTCGAAAATGACCTAATTAAAATAACCATAGATAGTGAGACAGGAGAAATAAGCAATATTCGGGATAAAACTAACCAAAAAGATATACTGTCAGGGAAAGGGAATCAATGGCAATTTTTCACCGATAAAGGCCAATATTGGGATGCGTGGAATATTGACCCAAGCTATGAAAATCACCCTCTTCCTCCTGCAAAATTACAGTCAATTAATTGGTTAGAAAAAGGTCCTTTGCAATATATTATTAGAGTAATTAAAACCTTTAATAATTCCGACTTTATACAGGATTACATTTTACAAACTCACTCCCCAATTTTACAAATTTCTACTACGGTAAATTGGCAAGAAAGCCATGTTTTAGTCAAGACTGCTTTTCCCTTAAATTTAGATAGTAATTACGCAACTTATGAAATAGCTTGTGGTGCAATTCAAAGAACAACTAACCCTCAAACCGAAGAAAAAAAGGCAAAATGGGAAGTATTTGGCCATAGTTGGGTAGATTTATTTGATAATAATAAAAATTACGGAGTCAGTTTATTAAATGATGGAAAATATGGCTATGATATAAAGTCTAATATTCTACGATTAACCTTATTACGGAGCCCACAATGGCCAGATAAATCAGCAGACAAAGGAAAACACCAATTTACTTATTCGTTATATTGTCATAAAGACAGTTGGCAAACCGCAAAAACTGTTCATTTCGCCCACAATTTAAACCTTCCCCTCCTTCCCGTTTTCCCCGAAAAATCTTCACCCCAACATCTCCCCCCCGTCGGACAATTGTTGGACTTGGGGGACAATAGTTTGGTGTTAATGGCCTTGAAATTCGCCGAAAATAACCCCGAAACCTTGATTTTGCGTTGTTACGAGTCAGAGGGAACTATTGCCGAATTATCCTTATCCAGTGACTTAAACCTACAATTAGGGCAACCTGTCAACTTACTAGAGTCACCTAATGCACAAAATAGTGAAAATGTCAAGGGTAATGTGACAAAACTTAATAAATGGCAAATTGCGAGTTATGAAATAAATAAGCTAAACTGAGAATAAACGAGTAAAAAACGTAAGTAAAAATGACACATCAACTATTATTAAATATACCAGATTCGCTTTATCAAGTGTTATTAAAAACAGCACAAGAAAAAGGAGAAACCTTAGAAAATTTAGCTTTAAAATGTTTAAATGAAGCTAAAAATAAGTTGGAAACTGATCCTTTAGATAAATTTATTGGCGCATTTAATAGTAATAATTCAGACTGGTTAGAAAACCATGATTATTACTTAGGAAAAACAAACCTTGAAGAAACAAATAATAAATAAAACAAAAAAATGTCTAATATTTTCGTTGATACATCTGGATGGGGAAATTTAGTCGATATTTCCCAACCTTATCATCAACTTGCTGTTAATTTTTACCAAAAAACAACTACGTTTTTTAGAAATCGGATTTCTACTTAATCTTTAGGGAAAATATTACTTAAATTAACCCAATCTGTTAAACTTAATTCTTCTCCCCTAGCTTCATTTTTGGTGTGTAATTCTGTCAGTAATTGCTCTAATTTATCGACATCAATTAAACTTTTTTATAAGTCATTAAACAGACTTAATATAGCTATAATATTCAGGTATTTTTTGTGTAGTAATCAAAGAATAAAGCACATCTGGATCTAAATCTGCTCCATTTTCCCAATAAATTGTGCCCCATTCATGATTAATTTTTACTGTTTTAAAATAATCTAAATTTTTTAAAGGGGTAAAAACTCCTGTAAACTCAATTATCTCACTAATATCTATAATTCCTTCTAGATTGTCTTCAAATTTAAGATATAGTTGATAATCACTTAATGCTTTCACTTCAATAATATCTTTAAGCATTTTTACTCCAATGGTTGAATATTTTTAAGAGGTTTATTTTGACGTGCAAATTGCCAGTTTTCTTTTAACTCTTTTTGATATAATAAAGCCCATTCTATGACAATTCCTAACACTCTAGCACTAAGTCTCCCTTCGAGAATTGATAAAGTTTCTATATCAATTATTGCTTTTTGTTGGTTATATCTAACATGAAAATGCGGAGGAGGATGATCATTATAATACATGGTGATAATTATTCCTAAAAAACGACTAATTTCTGGCATTTTTACTCCTTATTATTAGGGAAAATATTACTTAAATTAACCCAATCTGTTAAACCTAATTCTTCTCCCCTAGCTTCATTTTTGATGTGTAATTCTGTTAGTAACTGCTCTAATTTATCGACATCAATTAAACTTTTTAAGTTATTTTTTAGCATTTTTCGCTTACTAGAAAATCCAACTTTAACCAAAGTTTCTAACAATTTGGTATCATTGGCGGGGGTAGCAATATCCCGGGGAGTTAACCTAACCACCACAGAATCCACTTTCGGAGGGGGATAGAAGCAATTGGCAGGTACATCACAAATTAACTCACAGTCTGCTAAATATTGTACCCTAACAGTTAATGCGCCAAAATCTCGACTTCCTGGTTTAGCAGTTAACCTTTCTCCCACCTCTTTTTGAACTAATAAAACAATTGATTTATATTTAGTTTCTGAAGGCCTACTAATAGTACCTAATAATTTTTCAATAATTGGTCCAGTAATATTATAAGGAATATTTGCTACTACTTTAGTCGGATATTGAAAACGCGGAAAATTATCAATTAATGGGTTAATATCTAAACTTAAAATATCCCCTTGTAACAGGACAAAATTATCATTGTTACCTAATTTTTTCACTAAAAACTGACATAAATCTCGGTCAATTTCGATAGCAACAACTTTAACAAAATCGATTAAACGTCTCGTTAAAGCTCCTTTTCCCGGACCTATTTCTAATACTATTTCATCTGATTTTAAATCGGCCGCAGTTACAATTTGATCTAATATTTTATCACTTTGTAACCAGTGTTGTCCAAAACGTTTACGAGGAGGCATTTTTATAATTAATAATTAATAGGAATTCCCCCCTTACTAAGGGGGGGTAGGGGGGATCAAATATTATTCACCAAAGTATTTTTGTAAGGCTTCGGTAACAAGTTGATTCATGGGACGTTTTTGTTCGTCTGAAATTTGTTTCAAACGGTCATAAAATTCATCGGGAACACCAATTCTGTGTTGGTGCTTACGTCCCGCACGAGATTTCGCTTTTTTCGGAGTATCACCTTTGTAGTTAGCAGCAAATTCCCTTAAATTTTCAAAGCCAACTCTACCGCAAAATAAGCCAAAACTTTCACCTTTTTGACGATTTTCCCTAAAATTAACGAAAAGTGGCTCAAAAAACGATTCTAACTCGCTTACAGACACTTTTTCAGCGTAGGGTGCAGCCAATGCCGTTTGATTCGGTGTACCACCTAACCAAATTTGGTATTTTTCCGGAGCACTGCCAACAAAACCAATTTCCGCCAGATAAGGACGAGCGCAACCATTTGGACACCCCGTCATTCTAATGACAATTTTCTCATCTTTTAATCTAACCTTGGTTAAAAGTGCTTCCAATCGCTCCAGTATCCCCGGAATGGCTCTTTCGGACTCCGTGACGGCTAAACCACAGGTTGGTAAAGCTGGGCAAGCCATGGCATAACGGGTCAAGATACTAATTTTATGCGTATCCGTAATGACTCCGTGTTCCTCTAAAATCGCCTGAATTTGTCCTTTTAAAGATGGCTCAATCTCATACAGGATAACGTTTTGACTACCTGTTAACTGCATGGGTAAATTATACTGCTGCACAATTTTTCTTAATGCCGTTTTCAGTTGCAACTTATCATCATCTTTAATGCGACCGTTTTCGATGGAAATCCCCAAAAATAATTTACCGTCTCCCTGTTCATTCCAGCCTAAATAATCCGCGTATTTCCACTCTGGTAAGGGTTTGAAGGTGGCAATTTTCTTGCCAAAATATTCCTCAACTTTCGCTTTGAATTTCTCTACTCCCCACTCGTGGATTAGGTATTTCATCCGAGAGTGACTGCGGTTGGTGCGATCGCCAAAATCTCTTTGGGTCGCCACGATCGCCTTGACCAAATCATAAATATCGTTTTTATCAACATAGCCGATATGGTCAGCTAGTCGGGTAAAAGTTGCTTCTTTGTTATGAGTGCGTCCCAAACCACCGCCAGCTAAGACGTTAAAGCCTTCCAAATCACCTTGATCATTAGTGATAACCACAAAACTGAGGTCATCGGCGTAAATATCAATGGAGTTGTCGCCGGGGACAGTCACCGAAATCTTGAATTTTCTCGGCAAATAATGTGCCCCGTAGATGGGTTCAATGTCATTATGACTATGACCACAACTATTTTTGCGGGCTGCGACAACTTCGGGTTTTTCTTCACCGCTTACGATTTTTTCCCCATCAACCCACATTTCATAATAAGCACCACATTGGGGCGTGAGTAAATCAGCAATCTTGCTGGCATAGTCGCGTGCGTAATCATACTCAGGACGATTTCTAAAAGGGGCTGGAGGGGCCATCACATTGCGGTTAACATCACCACAAGCGGTTAAAGTTGACCCCAGATTTCTAATAATAGTTGACAAAACCGTTTTCAGGTCTTTTTTCAAAATGCCATGAAGCTGAAAAGCTTGTCTAGTAGTGGCTCGGAGGGTATTGCTACCATAGTCATCAGCCAATTTATCTAAAACTAAGTATAATTGCCAAGGAACAAAACCGCCAGGAGTTCTTGTCCGCAACATCATTTGATAATCTTTTTCTTGGCCTTTAGCGCGATGATCGCGGTTATCCTGTTGATAAGAGCCATGAAATTTAAGAAGTTGAATAGAATCTTCGGTAAAATGGGTGGAGTCGTTTAATAATTCTGTTGCCAAAGGTTCGCGTAAATAGTTGCTACGATCCTTAATATACTCAACTTTTGAGAGTTTTTCGCTGGGGGAAATGGGAGTTTGAACCATAATTTCTCTGTGTATAATTTTCAGTAAAGTGAACTACTTATTTTAGTGTAAACTTAACCTTCTCAAGATTTCTCAGTTCTTTAAAAAACGTCACAATATAGCAAAGTGGGTAGTTTTTTCGCAAATTAAACTACCCACTTTACTTGATTAATTATTGAAATTACCCCGCTGCGCCGTTTTACCTCAGTTTATGACCTGGCAAAACCAGGTGGGTATCGACTTAGTTCGTTTCTGTTTCCGGATACTTGTCCGGTTTACTACCACAAACTATTTTGTAGATTCCCGTAACTTCAAAGCATAGATCAAAAAACTTTGTTGGCAGTCACCAACGCAGTAGGGTAACGATAGGATTATTGTAATAGATTTTTTTTCGATAATCAAGGCCTTTGGCGGAAATTTTTTTTGGCAATTTGAAAATTTGTTGATTAACGGCGGGTTGTTTCTCACGCAAAGACGCTAAGGCGCAAAGGGGTTGAATGGTTAGGCTGATTAACGGCGGGTTGTTTCTCACGCAAAGACGCTAAGGCGCAAAGGGGTTGAATGGTTAGGCTGATTAACGGCGGGTTATTTCTCACGCAAAGACGCTAAGGCGCAAAGGGGTTGAACAATCACGCCGCCAAGATGATCTCTCAATGGTTGTTGTGCTTTATCGCTAGTATGGTATATTAATACAATATTTACTCAGTTTAGGGAACATTATATGAATATCAAGGACAATAAATATAGCCATTTAACGGCAATTGAAAGAACTTATTTATCTTTTCCTGCTAAATATTTGTTAGATAAATATTTATTTAAGGGAGATATTCTTGATTTTGGTTGTGGTTTTGGTAATGATGTTAAGTTACTTCGAGAAAAAAACTTAAATATCACTGGTTATGATCCTTTTTATTTGCCTGATTTTCCTGATAAATTGTTTGATACTATTCTCTGTTTTTATGTGCTAAATGTTCTTTTTGCTCAAGATCAAGCTTCTGTAATTATGGAAATATCTCGCTTATTAAAACCCGGAGGAAAAGCTTATTTTGCTGTGAGAAGAGACTTGAAAAAGGAAGGTTTTAGGGAACATTATGTCCATAAAAAACCGACTTATCAATGTTTGGTTACTTTACCTTTCAAGTCAATCTATTTAGATGAATACTGCGAAATCTATCAATATACCCATTATAATTACCAGAGAAATTCTCCTACTAATTGTATTTTTTGTAATCCCCATAAAAAGTTAACTTTAATCGCTGAATCTACTACTGAATATGCTATCTTAGATGGTTATCCCCTCACTAAAGGCCATGCTTTGATTATTCCTAAATGTCATGTTGCTAATTATTTTGACCTTTCTTTTCCGGAACAATCTAACTGTTGGTTTATGGTTAATAAGGTGAAAGATATTTTAACTAAACAATATCAACCCGATGGTTTTAATCTCGGTTTTAATATTAATAAAAGTGCTGGCCAAAAAGTTATGCACTCTCATATCCATTTAATCCCCCGTTATCTAGGAGATACTAAAAATAGCAAAACTGGTATTCGATGTGTAATTTCTAAGTAGTAGTCCCCAAAAATGACTATCAATGTCGGTTAAATTAGGTTTAATATTTGCCCCATATAGCCCAGTAATTTTACTCGCTAACCTCCTTTCTAAAGCTTATTTTTCATCTTGCTGATTATTCTATTAAATAATATCTCAAACAGATTTTCTTCTTTTTGTTGTTATCTTATTTTTGCTTGTCAAGAACATCACAAAAGGATTTGCTTTACGAAAGGTTAAATTTATTGCTATAATGGTTTATTTGCAAACCCAAAATTCCCTAACATGGGATTCAAGAACTTAATTAGATTATTATGGTTAAATTACGTTTGAAAAGATTCGGTAAAAAAAGAGAAGTCAGCTACCGTATTGTAGCAATGCAAAGCACCAGCCGTCGCGATGGCCGTCCTTTAGAAGAGTTGGGTTTTTACAATCCTAGAACCGATGAAACTAGATTGAATGTACCGGCTATTGTCGAAAGACTCAAAAGCGGAGCCCAACCAACTGAGACAGTGCGTCATATTTTGAAAAAAGCACAAGTATTTGAACAGGTTAATGCTTAATACCACAAATATTAACACCAGTCCTGATTATTTAGGTCTGGTGCAGTTTCTCTTAGAACCTTTATTAGACGAATCAGACACCCTTAGTCTCGATGCTGAACTTCTCAATAATCGTCAAAAAGTTTGGCTCAGATTAGCTCTCACCGGACCTGACCAAGGTAAAGTTTTTGGTCGCGGAATGCGCAATTTAGAAGCTGTGAAAACTATTTTACAAACGGCCGCTACCCCAGTCGGCCAGTCTGTAAATTTGGAACTTTATGGTACTCCCACTAAAACGACGAACCACGAACCTGAAGCCCATTCTAAACCTTCTGGACACAGAAAACCCCCAGCTCGCAAGTCCGGTAATCCCAAACCAACGGGAAAACCACGCCATTAATTTAGCTAATAGGTAATAGGTAAGAGGTAATAGGAAGTAATTATTAATTGCGTTTGAGCAATCAGCTAATTATTTTTTCTTAACTATAGCATTCCTCTGTTAGTTGTGTAGAGACGTTGCATGCAACGTCTCTACAGTAAGGGTTTGGTGAAAACAATTTTTTGCAACCTATTTAGGGCTTGCTGAATAAGTGAATGAAAAAACAAACAGTTTTGATAAATTAATAAATAAAAAATAAGTATAATTTTTATTTATTAATTTTTGTCTTTTATATAAGTATTTATAATCTAAATTGGCAAAAAATCTTTGATCTTGAACAAAACCATGAAAAAGAAGATAATAACCCCTTTTTAACAGGGTGTTAAGATTCATTACTAAAAAAGCAATAGCAATTTCAGTTTCAGCAGTTTCTGATAATTTGGACATGATTTGGTTTAAACCAAATCGACGTTTTCCTTG
>JAABRE010000035.1 GCA_011391125.1 Synechococcales cyanobacterium S06 | reverse complement strand
GAGAAGACTCCCCTCACCCTGCGGGAGAGGGGTTGGGGGTGAGGGCCTATTCCGAGGAAGACTCCCCTCACCCTGCGGGAGAGTGGTTGGGGGTGAGGGCCTACCAACCCTTCAATGGGATTGTCTTAACTGATACTTTCCAAATGTTTGAAAATGAGGGGTATTTGCTCGAAAAAATATTCCCAGAAAACAACGAAAGGGTAATTAATCAGAAGGGCCAAGATATTACTGTAATTATTGGCAATCCTCCCTATTCTGGAGGCCAAAAAAGCGAAAATGATGGCAATAAAAATCTCAAATATGAAAGGTTAGATGAGCAGATTCAACATAGCTATGCAAAATATTCCACTGCTACTTTAAAAAACAGTCTTTATGATTCTTATATTCGTTCAATTCGTTGGGGAAGTGACAGAATTAAAGACAAAGGAATTATCTGTTATGTAACTAATGGATCATTCATTGATAATAATGCTATGGACGGTTTAAGAAAGTGTTTAACCGATGAATTTACTACTATTTATTGTTTTAATTTAAGGGGAAATCAAAGAACATCGGGAGAACTTTCAAGGAGAGAAGGAGGGAAAATTTTTGGTTCAGGTAGTCGTGCTACTGTTGCGATTACTTTACTGATAAAAAACCCGGAAAAGCAAGGGAACTGTCAGCTTTTTTATTATGATATTGGGGATTATTTAACCCGTGAACAAAAGTTAAAAATCATCTCAGATTTTGCTGATATTTCTACGATTAATTGGCAAAAAATCACGCCTAATGATAATAATGATTGGATAAACCAACGTAATGATGTCTTTGAAAGTTTTATGTCATTAGGTGATAAAAAAGATAAGACAACAAAGACCATTTTTGATGTCTATTCAAGTGGAGTTAAAACTAATCGAGATACTTGGGTTTATAACTTTTCTCACCAAAATGTTGCCAATAATATGAGTAGAATGATCGATTTTTATAATCAGCAAGTTGAAGATTATAAAGCATTAAAAGAAAATAAACCTGATGTTGAAAAATTTATTGATAATGATCCTAAAAAAATTAGTTGGACTAGAGAACTAAAACAAGATTTGAGTAAATTAACTAATAGATATTTTGAAACTGAATCTCTAGTTAAATCTGTATATCGTCCCTATTGTAAACAATGGATGTATTTTAATAAATACCTTAATAACTGTGTTTACCAAATACCTAATATTTTCCCTAATCAAAATATAGAAAATTTAGTAATTTATGTAACAGGAATTGGTGCAAGTAAAGATTTTTCTGCTTTAATAACTGATGTTATTCCTAATCTTCATTTACACGATACAGGTCAATGTTTCCCCTTATATACCTACGAAAAACAAGAGGATTTCGGGTCATTATTTGCTACCTCAGAAGCAGGTGAATATGTGAGAAAAGAGAACATTCCTGACTCTATTTTAAAGGAGTTTCACCAGGTTTATAATGATAAGAAATTAAGCAAAGAAGACATATTCTATTATGTTTATGGGGTGTTACATTCCCCCGAATATAAGGAGCGTTTTGCTGCTGATTTAAAGAAAATGTTACCCCGAATTCCCTTTACTGAGGATTTTTGGTCATTTAGTAAAGCTGGCCGAGAATTAGCTTTTTATCACCTTAATTACGAAACAGTTGAACCTTACCCCGTCAAAGAATTTGCGAATGAAATATACCTTTACCCCGAAGATTATCGCGTCGAAAAAATGCAGTTTGCGCGAGGAAAAGGGGCGATCGATAAAACAACGATCATTTATAATAGCAAAATTACCCTGTCACAAATTCCCCTAGAAGCCTACGATTACATCGTGAATGGCAAATCAGCCCTAGAATGGATTATGGAGCGGTACAAATTCACTAGAGACAAGGACAGCGCAATAATCAACGACCCGAACCAATGGTCAGAAGACCTGCGTTATATCCTAGATTTAGTCAAGCGCATCGTGAGGGTTAGTGTGGAAACTGTTAAAATTGTGAAGGGATTGCCACCATTGAATGAGAGGTAAGATTAGTATTAGGAGTAAATCACAATCAGGAGTAAAATCATGACTGTTAAACAACTTATTCAATCAGAAATTGATAAGCTACCCGAAGCTAAACTTGATGAACTTTACCAATTAATTAAAAACTTTACTGCTCAAAACCATAATTTACCAATCAAAAGACGTTCACCATCGAAAGTTATTGCGGGTAAAGGTCGAACATTAGGCGATCTTGTCAGCCCTCTTGTTGATGAAGAGGACTGGGAATGTTTGAAATAATTGTACTTGATACTCATATCTGGTTTTGGTTGATGACACAGGATTATCAAAAATTTCCCGAACTTTGGCGAGAGGCTATTGAAACAGCACCTCAAGTTGGAGTTTGTGCCATCTCCTGTTATGAAATTGCCCTCGCAAATCAAAGGGGAAGACTAGAATTACCATGTCCACTAGGAGAATGGCTTAAAGAAGCATTGCTTCCTTCAGAGATTGATTTATTTCCCATTACACCCCAGATTGCCTTTAGAGCAGTTAATCTATCAGCTATTCACCAGGACCCTTTTGACCGCCTGATCATTGCCACGGCTTTAGAATATGGCGGAAAATTGGCGAGCGTTGATAGTTTATTCCCTAAATATCCTGAACTTGACGGTGTTCTCATGTAAGTGTGGAAACTGTTAAAATTGTGAAGGGATTGCCACCATTGAATGAAAAATAAGGAGATGACTAAATATGCTGAAAAGTTATGAAGTTACTATTGAAGGCGATCGAATCAAGTGGCTAGGCGAAAAGCCCAAACTGGAGACAATTCGTGGGATTATTGTCATTGCAGAGGAAAGCTCGTCTGCTTCCATGCCAAAACGTACAACACCAGCGCATTTAAGAGGTAAAGTTAAAATATTAGGCGATCTTGTCAGCCCTATTGAATGAAAGGTAAGATTAGTATTAGGAGTAAATCACAATCAGGAGTAAAATCATGACTGTTAAACAACTTATTCCATCAGAAATTGATAATCTATTCAAGGTTAAACTTGATAAAATTTACCAATTAATAAAAAACTTTACTGCTCAAAACCATAATTTACCAATCAAAAGACGTTCACCATCGAAAGTTATTGCGGGTAAAGGTCGAACATTAGGCGATCTTGTCAGCCCGATTGTTGATTAAGTTTATACTGGAGATAGGATTATGGCGGCTAAAGATATCTATCATGATCTGGTAAGATTTGCTTTAGAGCAGGAAGGATGGCTTATAACAGCAGATCCTCTTACTTTTAGTTTTGGTGAAGTCAATTTTCAAGTTGATTTAGGAGCGGAGCGTATTATTGCTGCTCAAAAAGATAATCAAAAAATAGCAGTGGAAATTAAGAGTTTTCTTAAATCCTCAGCGATAACCGATTTTTATGCGGCTTTAGGACAATTTTTAAGTTATCGTTTAGCTTTAGAAACAATTGAACCAGATCGTTTATTGTATTTAGCAATTCCTTTAGATACTTATAACACATTTTTTCAACTTACTTTTGCTAAGATTGCTATTACTAAATATGAACTAAAATTAATTATTTATAATTCAGAAAAAGGGGGGATTAGCCAATGGTTGAATTAGAAAAATATCGCAGTTTTATTAAAGATTTAATATCTCAATATTCAGCTTCTGATTTACCTCGTAATGATTTAGATGTGCAGTTAATTTTTGATGAGGAAAGAGATCATTATCAATGGTTAAATCTGGGTTGGGAAGGATCAATGAGGATTTATCGTTGTATTATTCATATAGATATTAAAGATGGTAAAATCTGGTTACAACAAAATTTAACTGACTTAGATATTGCTGAAGATTTAGTGAGTTTAGGAGTGCCAAGAAAAGATCTTATTTTAGGGTTGCAACCTCCTTTTAAACGTCCTTATACTGATTATGGGGTCGCTTAATTAAGAAGGGGTCATTTCAGTGGCAATTTATTATATAGCAATCCTAAATTAGTTGTAAAAATTATTTTCACCAAACCCTTAGTGTAGAGACGTTGCATGCAACGTCTCTACACAACGAACATAGGACTGCTATAAGTTAAATTAATTAGTATGTTAATTAAGATTAGAACAGTAGAAAAATAGGTTCGTTGTTGCGCTTTAGCGCTTCTTAGGACTAAAGTCCAACAACAAACTAAAAACTTTTGTTTAATTTTTATTTGGAATTACTATAATTAGTATGTTAATTAACATTGATTATCGTTTTGATACAAATGGTTTTTTTGATGATCCCATTCGCAAAGCTACTTTAGAAAGTGCAGTTCAAGTCTGGGAAAATTTGCTCCATGATGATTTTCCTACCGTATCCGCTGGGATTCAGTTTACCATTAAAAATCCCCAAACTGGTTTGTCAGAAACTATTATTTTAGACTCGGATATTCATGATTTACTGATTTTTGTTGGCTCTCAATCTCCCCCTTTTGGGGAAAATGGCAATGCGATTGGCAGGGGAGGCCCCACTGGAGGTGATGCCAGTGGTACAATCTTTTTTAATCGCCTCCATAGCTCTAATTTTGAACCTTGGGTTGGTCAGATTTCCTTTGATCCTTCCCCGAACTTTACCAACGGTCAACCTACTGATTGGTTTTTTGACACCACACTTGACACGTCTGATGATCTCCCCGTAAATAGCAGTGACTTTTTTAGCACAGCTTTGCATGAAATAGGCCATGTTTTAGGTTTTGGGACTGCAAGTAGTTTCCAGCAACAAGTAAGCAACGGTTTTTTTACGGGAAAAAATGCCCTTAATCTTAATTCCTCTAATCCCATTCCTTTGGAATCAGATTTTGCCCATATTCAGTCGGATTTTTCCCTTAATAATGAATCAATTTTGTTGGTTAGTGCTAATCAGGGCCGTGTTTTCCCCAGTCAAGTTGATTTGGCAATTTTGGCCGATATTGGCTATGAAATTGACGGGTTTACATCTGTTGGTGAAACAATGCCGATCGCCAGGGAAGCAGAAGACCTAATTTTCGGTACTATTTTGGCCGATGAAATTAACGGTTTAGGGGGAAATGATACGATTCAGGGAGATGCTGGTAATGATATTTTAGAAGGTGGTACTGGAGATGATCTTCTGTTTGGAGAAAAGGGAAATGATCGCCTATTCGGCAATGAAGGCAATGATCAAGTTCAAGGAGGAGACGGAGACGATTTACTCTCAGGAGATTTAGGAGACGATGTTTTATTTGGACAAAGTGGACGCGATCGCTTTTTACTGACCTTGACGACAGGAACTGACACCATTAACGATTTTCAAGTAAAAAACGATTTGTTACAAATATCCCCGTCATTAAATCTGACCAATAGTGACCAATTAAGGGCGAAAATCACGAAAAATGGTTCAGTAATCGGAGGAGGATTGTTTAGCGAAATTACCCTTTCCTCGGAAAATATTGTTACCCTAATCCATGATCAACCCTTAACCGAGGCGAATTTTGTCTTCAAAACCAGTGATTTACCTTGGAATGTGAACCAAAATGAGAAAATTAGCCCTACGGATGTCATTTTTCTCCTTAACCGTCTTGGTTCAACGAGCAATCCAACGGCCGATCTTAATAATGATGGTATCATTTCTCAATTAGATGCGATCGCCGTCCTCTCTCATTTTGGTGAAACCGTGTGAAAAAAATAAACGCTCCAGGGGATTCGTTCCTCACTCCAACCACAACCTCAGATCAAAAATTGCCTGATCAGTTACAATAAAATAAAAATAAGTAGATCATCTATAGTAAATTTAATGAATAAAAAAATCTCTTAATTAAACTTATCTTACGTTTAAATCACCATAAATTAAACCAGTAAATACAAAAATGACAACCGATTTAATCCGTTTACGTAGCGAATTTCTTAATACCCAAGTTATCACCCGTAGCACAGGGAAACGTTTGGGAGTGGTCAAAGAAGTTTTAGTCGATATTGACCGTCGAGAAGTAGTCTCCTTTGGTTTGCGCGACAATATTTTGGCGCTCTCCGGAATGCCTAAATATATGTATCTTAGTAGTGTTTGCCAAACTGGTGATGTGATTTTAGTGGAAGATGAAGATGCGATCGAAGATATTGAAATAGACAGATATAGTTCCCTCATCAATTGTGAAGTAATCACCGAAACCGGAGAACCATTAGGCCGAGTGCGTGATTTTCAGTTTAACTTAGAAGATGGCACTGTTTCCTCCTTAATTATTGCATCCCTAGGACTTCCTCAAATTCCCGAACAAGTTTTAAGTACCTATCAACTTCCCATCGAAGAAATTGTCAGCAGTGGTCCAAATCGTTTAATCGTCTTTGAAGGGTCAGAAGACCGTTTAACTCAACTTACCGTGGGACTTTTGGAGCGTTTAGGAATTGGTCGACCTCCTTGGGAAAGAGAAGAAGAAGAAATGTATTATCCACCGACAGCCAAACCAGAAAATCAACTTGGTACAGGTCTTCCCCTCGCTCCCCCTCTCGTTGTTCCTCCCGTGCAACAACGAATACCAGTTCAAGAAGCTGCTTGGGATGAAGACGAATGGGAAGAAACTGCTCCTCCCCGTCGTCAAGCTGAAACTGTCCGCTACGCGGAATATGACGATGACGACGAAGAAGGAAATTGGGGTGATAGTCGAGAAGATTATCCCGTGGCCAATTATGAAACTGCACCCCTGGTTAATGAAACCAATTATCAATATGACGATGACAATTTTGAGGATGACGTGTGGGACGATGACGTTAAGCCTCAACCTTTAGAAGCACCGAAGATTAATATTCCTGACAAGAAACGGGAATACGAAATGGATAGTTGACAGTTGACAGTTGATAGTTGATAGTTGATATAGCATTTTCAGATTAAATGAGAGCTATCCCTCACCCCCCTACCCCCCTCATCCCAAAGGGAGAGGGGGGAAAAGAGTCCTCATAAATTTGGGAAGTGCTATAGTTGATAGTTGATAATTATTAATTATTAGTTATTAATTATCAATTATTAACAATCATCGTTTAAATTGCGCAGTAAAATCACGATTTCATCCAGAGTTTGGCGTTGTAATTTGGTAGATTGCTGCGTATTATTAATAATAATAGAAAAGACGAGGGGAGGCGATTTTCCCCTGTCCAAATAACCAGATAAGGCCGAAACCCCCGTTAAACTACCCGTTTTCCCCCTCAGATTTCCCACCACATTGGTATCTTGAAAACGGTTTTCTAAAGTACCATTCACCCCCGCTATTGCTAAAGATTCCTGATAACTTCTTGCATTTGGTGTCAGTAACATCGCTTTTAAAGTATGAACCAACGCTGAGGGAGTCACCATATTTTGACGGGATAATCCAGAACCATCGGTTAACAGGAAAGAAGGGCGATCGAGGCCAAGATCAGTTAAAATATCATTAATAATAGCATCATTTTTAAACTCAACTTGGAGAATTTTCAAGATAGATTCAGCGAATAAATTATTACTATTTTGGTTAATTTCTGTAATTATTTTAGTTAAATTATCTGACTCAATTATGATAACATGATCAGGAATTTTATCAGAATTATTCGGGATTTTAATAACATTAACATGGTCAACTTTTATTCCTTCAGTTAACAATAATTGCTGTAAAGATTGGGCAAAATAGTTAGTGGGGTCAAGGACACTTAAATTCCAAACATCAGGTTGAGTATTTAGCGGTAAAGTACCTCGAATAGCTAAAATTGGCTGACCCAAAACCTGATTTATGGTAAGATTAGAAACAGTATTGTCCTGAGAAGTTATAGCTTGGTTATCAATTTGCCATTGATTTGCTGCAATTTCATCCGACCAAATTAACCTAACAGAAGCGCCAATTTTTGTGGGTAAAATAGTGAGAGTAACAGCATTTTGATTAAGCATCAAACTATTGACATTTGGCGCATAATATGTTAACAAATCCGACCATTCCCAACTAGAATTAATTCCAAACTCAGGAAAATAGGAATCATCAATAACAAGATTATTAATAGTAGAAATACCCTTATTTTTCAGCAGTTTAACTAACAATTGTAAATCCGTTGTAGTTAAAGTAGGATCACCTTTTCCCTGAATAATAAGAGAATTTAAATGAGGGGAATTACCATCAAGATAAACAGGAGTTTTAATAGTATAATTAGCGTCTAATTTTAGGAGACCAACAGCAGTAATCAAAAGTTTAACATTAGAAGCAGGGACAAAAAACTGATCAGAATTAAGGGAAAAAAGGACCTCATTTGATGATAAACTTTCAATCAAAATACCCCAGCGAGATTGTTGCCATTCATCACGTTTGATAATATTATTAATCTGGTCATTTAATTTACTTTTACAAACAGAAAGAGGAGCATTTTCCGATTTACCATCTTGAGCAAAAACAAAACTATTAAAATTAATAAAAAAGAGAAAAAACGAAAGTAAAACCGACTTTAAAAACATAGAAAAAACCCAAATCTACGAGACAAACAGATCAACCCCTTTGCGCCTTAGCGTCTTTGCGTGAGAATAAAAAATCTAATAGCCACAACGAAAAGCGCATCTATGTTAACCTAAATTAATAGAAAAAAACACTCTTGAGAAAACCCAATTATGTACGATTATGACTTATTTGTAATCGGTGGAGGTTCCGGAGGAATCGCCACCGCCAGACGTGCCGCCGAATATGGTGCTAAAGTAGGATTAGCCGAAAATGATCGCTTAGGTGGAACTTGCGTCAATCGGGGTTGCATTCCCAAAAAATTAATGGTGTATGCATCACATTTTCCCGAATATTTAGAAGAAGCGGAAGCTTACGGTTGGAGTAAAGCAACAAGTGACCTAGATTGGTCAAAAATGTTAACAGTAGTTAATAATGAAGTTAGCCGATTAAATGGCATTTATCAGAGAATGTTGGATAATTCCAAGGTAGAACTTTTTAGGAATTATGCCAGTTTTATTGATAATCATACTATACAAGTTGGAGATAAAAAAGTAACAGCAGATAAGATTTTAATTGCGGTAGGTGGTTATCCCATCAAGCCAAATATTCCGGGGATTGAATATACAATTACTTCAGATGAAATCTTTAGTTTACCGGAACAACCGAAACATATTGTAATTTTTGGTGGGGGTTATATTGGGGTAGAATTTGCTTGTATTTTGCATGGTTTGGGTTCTAAAGTAACACAAATTATTCGCAAAGATTTGATTTTAACTGGTTTTGATCATGATTTAAGAACGGAAATTCAAGAAGCGATGATCAAACATGGAATTAATGTTGTTACCGGTAGTCAATTAAAGGCGATCGAGAAAACTAATGGGGGTTTAAAGATTATTTTAGAAGGTGAAACTACGGAGGTAGTTATCGCAGATCAAGCCGCTTTATCTGCTTTGGGAAGAAAGCCAAATATCGAAAAATTAGGTTTAGAAAAGGCGGGAGTTTACTTAGAAAAAGGCACAATTAAAACAGATAAATATAGTCAGACTTCCCAGGAGAATATCTATGCGGTTGGGGATTGTACCGATACTATGAATTTAACTCCGGTTGCTATTAATGAGGGTAGGGCTTTTGCCGATACACATTTTGGCGGCAAATCTCGGATTATGGCTTATGATAACATTCCTACGGCTATTTTTAGTACCCCAGAAGCTGCTACAGTTGGTTTGACGGAAGAAGAAGCCAAGGAAAAATATGGCGATAATATTAAAGTTTATCGCAGTAAATTTAGGCCGATGTATTACACTTTGACGGGTAAAGATGAGAAAACTTTGATGAAATTGATCGTAGATCAAGCTACTGACAAAGTATTAGGAGCACACATGGTGGGAAATTATGCTGCGGAGATTATCCAAGGTGTAGCAATTGCTTTAAAAATGGGAGCAACAAAAGCAGATTTTGACGCTACTGTCGGTATTCATCCTTCTTCGGCCGAGGAATTTGTAACGATGCGATAATTAGCAATTGACACAGTAGTTTCGGATTAAATGATATCTGGACCCTCACCCCCTTACCCCCTCATCCCAAAGCAGGGAAACTGTTTCAAAGTCGAGAACAAAATTTGAAGACCCTCACCCCCAACCCCTCATCCCAAAGGGAGAGGGGAGCATATTTCCTAATATTTAAAACCTATTTTTAAATATTAGGAAAAAGCTATTTAAACTCAGATTAGGCAAGGGTTTCAAAAATAGCAAATTTTACTTTGAAACGGTTTCCCTGCTCATCCCAAAGGGAGAGGGGAAATGCTATAATTGATAATTAATAATTCTCAATTCAATTAATAATTCATTTATCAGAGGAGTTAATAAAGATGGTTGCTGTTAGTCTAATTAAACCAAAAATAACTTTAGAGGAGTTTTTAGAACTTCCTGAAACTAAACCTTATTGTGAATATTTTAATGGCGAAATAGAACAAAAACCAATGCCACAAGGAGAACATAGTACCATTCAAATACGTTTAGGTACAACTATTAACGAACTTGTTTTGCCCAAAAAATTAGCCCATGTTTTTACTGAATTACGATGTACTTTTGGAGGTCGTTCTATTGTTCCAGATATTGCGGTTTATACTTGGAATCGTATTCCTAAAACAGAAAAAGGCCGAATTGCTAATCGTTTTGAAGTTCATCCCGATTGGATTATTGAGATTTTATCTCCCGAACAATCGGCCAATAAAGTGATCAAAAAAATTATTTTTTGTCTGAAACAGGGAACAAAATTGGCATGGTTAATTGATCCTCAAGATGATTCCGTAATGGTTTTTCAAGCTGATCAATTTCCAGAAATTAAATCAGATGAAGACATTTTACCCGTTTTAGATTGTCTTAATGAGTTGCAATTATCGGTTAAGGAAATGTTTAGTTGGTTAAATATTTAATAACACAATAAAAAACCATTAAATCGGTTATTTGTGGCTATTTAATTAACCATTAATTGACCATCATTATTAACATTTATTTGCCAAGAAACTCCCCTTAATTTTTCAGGTTCAGGATAATGAGAAAATAACCAAACATTAAATGGTCTTTCTATCAATGTTTCTAATAAATTCTTGATTCTTCTACCACCAAATAACAAATTATTTCCTTCCTGCATTTTCTGGGTTAGAAACTGATAGATATTCGGGTGAAAATTAATAGTTAACTGATATTTCTCCAAAGCATTTTTTGCTAATTGACTTAAAAACTTTTGCCCAATTTGACTGACAAAATCAGGTCGTAAAGTATCAAAAACGACGATATTATCACCCAAGCGATTTAATAATTCTGCTCGACCAATTCTGCTCGTAAAATACCAATCAACTTCCGTTTTAAAATGGCTCTCAACCTGTTCAAAACTAAGCACTTCACCCTGTTTTACCCTATTCATAATACCCGAGCGAATCATAACCCCAGTTTGCGGATCTGTTAAATCCGAAGCGCCAATATTGCTAGTAAAAATAATCGCAGTTTGATTAAAATAGGCAGTCTGACCTTTACCATCAGTTAAACGACCATCTTCTAATATTTGAAGAAATTTATCTAATACCTTGGGATGTGCTTTTTCTATTTCATCAAATAATAAAATACTGTAAGGTTGTTCTAAAACCCTGTTAGTTAGTTGGCCACCTTCATCATAACCCACAAACCCCGGTGGCGCTCCCGCCAATTTTTCCGCTGCGTGCTCCTCCTTATATTCGCTCATATCGAAGCGTGCAAAGGCTTTTTCATCGCCGAAAACCAACTCTGTGACTGCTTTTGCCAACTCAGTTTTACCCACCCCTGTCGGACCGACAAAAAAGAAAATTCCCTTGGGTTTGCCACTATTACCGCTATTTCCCGTCATACTCAACCCCACCCTGGCGCTAGTCAACATAGTGGTAACAGCTTCAACCGCTCTTGGTTGCCCAATAACTCGACTTGACAAGGTTTGCTGGGCTTTTCTAACCTTTTCCGGATTCAATTGCAACCATGGGTCTTCCCGCAACCCAAATTTATAAAAGTCAACAATGCGCCAAACTTCCCTCGCTTTAATGGGGATTTTTTCTTGTACAGAAGTAATCCGCAAAGCATCTAAATCCATCGCCCGAAATCCCTCGGTTAAATCCGCAAATTCTTCCACAATTATGTCTAATTCTGATAGTTCATTGGGATTTTGTTTAGTAGAATTGATATTTTCACCCTGATAAAAATTCCTGATAAAACGTTCAGCAAATTGACGACGTTCGTCTTTATTAGGAGCAGAAATTTGGACCATATTCACAAAAGGATTATTAAGATGAAACCAATCAGGAACTCGTTTTAAATCACTGGCAAGGATGATTAAACTATTACGATAACCGACTAAATTTCCCTCCCTAATAATATTAGCTTCCAGGGTACATTTTTTCAGTAAAGCAAGGGGATTGCGCTCCTCGGCATTATAACGATTTGCGTCAGTGGTCAGCATATCTCCTAAATTAATAATAGCAGCCACAGGAGTTTTATTCTGCCCCATGACAGCGCGTAAATCGCCGAAAGCATCTTCGGGGGAAATCCGACGATTAAGATTAGGGGGTGCTATTCCCCCCGGAGGACGACGTGGCGGGGGATTTAAGGGGTTATTTGGGGTATTTGACGGGGTGTTAGGTGAATTTTGACCAAAATCTGAGTTATGAGCCTCTAAAATGCGATTTCGAGCGAGTTCTCGAAACCTTTTTTCGCCGTCTTGGGTATGGTAATTAAAGCCGTCAATGGGGTCATAAGTAACAATAATTTCAAACCCTAAATCTTGAAAATAATTAGTAAGAAAAGTATCTAATTCCTGATAGTTATTCTGCCATAAAAACTGGTCATGAATATTACCATAAAGGATGGTATGCTGACGGTGATAACGTTGTTTTTGGAAGTCATTAATCCAACGAGAAGAAATTAATTTACTCATAATTTTATCCTTAGTTCGTAATTGCGATTTAGCTCACTCTTAGTTCGTAGTTACGCTTTAGCTCACTCTTAGTTCGTAGTTGCGCTTTAGCGCTCTAAACCCCGATAATTAATATTATTAGGTAAATCATCAGCACTTTTTATATCACGATTAGGGTCTTTTCCTTCCCACCAAAGTTCACTCATTTTTACCCCGAATTCCTGTTCCAATAAATTGTGCATTTCATTAATGACATTTTCAGCCTCCTCACACACAGCACCAGTTTTCGTGTAACCATCAATATCATAATAGACTTTCCCTTCTACGGGGACACTAACACTAATTCCCTTACCGGAGTTGGTGGCAGCACCTAATATGATTGCAGTAGCGGGATGGTCGGGATGTTCAGCTTGACGATATACCAAATTAAAACCCATTTCGGTTAAACTGTGGGCGATACTATCAGCAATATAGTCCCTTTGATCTGCTTTTAATTGTGCTTCATTGGCAATTTTAATGATTGCTTCGCTTTGCTGTTGTAAATTAGTCAAAAGATTATCTAATTTACTAAAGTTTTCGGAAGCTATCTCCTTTTCACCGTCTGTAATTAAGCTTTCTAATTTAGTTATTAAATGATTACACCAAGTCGTAATAACAGGATCAGCTTTTAAGCCATTTATTAAAGCATTCATTTCGCCGAAACTTTGTTCAGCTTTTAATTTTTCCTGCTCCCATTTTTGCTTATTTTTAGTAACTAAATTAAGGTGATTTTTAACAATAGTTTGAGTATCTTTAAGGGGACTTTTAACAGTTTCGGGATTACCTTGTTTAATTGATTGACGTAAATTACCTAGCGTTTTATCAACTTGTTTTCTTCCCTGACTATCAAATTTATCGCTATCAAATTCACTAATTTGGTTAATTTCTGCCTCTAATTCTGATAGTTCAAACTGTAATTGTTCAATTTCCTGTTTACGTTGTTTCTCCTCCTCATCTCGACGTTTACGAATAACAGCTTGATATAATTGGGTATCAATAGTGCTAATTTCTGGCGTAAAATTATGTAAATTATTTTCAGTGAGAGCATTTTGCAGATTACGTTTTAACTGCTGAATACTTGCTTGTAATTTGTTAAAATCTTGGTTATAGATTAAGCTTTTTTGACTGCTAATTTTCTGATTAATCCTATCAGTTTGAGCAATTAAATTAGTCCTTAAATTTTCTAAACGCAGTTTTCTTTCCCTTGCGATTACCTCCTCCCGCTGGCGTTTTTCAGCTTCAGCTTTGATTTTTCTTTCTCTCTCTAACCTTTCCCTTCTTTGTCTTTCTAATTGTGCGCTAGAATATTTAGGACTACCACTCATAAATTTGACTCCTAATATTAATTTAATATCCCTTCAATACCTGATCTTGTCATTCCGAGTAACGCGAGGAATCTCGTGAGATACTTCCCTGACGCTCAGTATGACAATATAACCTATAACCGAATCATCTTGCTTGTTTTATTAAGCTTTATTAAGATGAACTTAAACTAATCCCTTTTTGTAACATTTTTTCCTCAAATATGACAATGTAGGGTGTGTTAACTAGGAGAGTACGGCACCACATCTCAAACTAGGGTGTGTTACGCTATCGCTAACTACAATTATGACCCAGTCAAGTTGGTGGGTTACGGCAATATAAGCATTTCTGGTTGAGCATTATTTGCTTCAAGTTGCCTAACCAACCCTACCCTGTGAATTTGGTGGGTTACGGCCATATAATTATTTATGGTTGAGCCTTATTTGCTTCAAGTTGCCTAACCCACCCTACCCTGTGAATTTGGTGGGTTACGGCCATATAATTATTTATGGTTGAGCCTTATTTGCTTCAAGTTGCCTAACCCACCCTACCCTGTAACTTTGGTGGGTTACGGCAATATAAGCATTTCTGGTTGAGCCTTATTTGCTTAAAACTGCCTAACCCACCCTACAATTATCCCTTTTTGTAACATTTTTTCCTCAAATTCTTGGCGAAAATTTGCTTGATTGGGAACTCCATTAAAGCTAAAAATACCATCATTATCAACAAAAAATTCTAAACCATCGCTATTATCTTGACAATTCATAATAGTTTTAACCAAATTATAATAACGTTTGGTTAAGGGTAATAACCTTTGATTTGTAGAACCTCGCCACTTTAAATCTGCGTGTAATTCCTCCTTATATAAACCATCTATAAGTAAATCTATTTTAGTTAGTAATAACCTTTGTTCTTGAGTACCAAATTTAAAAAGTTGCTCTAATTTATAGCCAGTATAACAAACAATTCCTAAGTCTTTTTTTTGCTTGATACTATCTATTAAAATGGCTAAATTTTCTGCTTGTAAAAAAGGTTCACCACCAGATAAAGTAATACCTTCGATGTCATTTTCGCCTAAAATCCAGTCAGCTAATTCCGTAATATTTACCAAATCTCCTGCTTTTTGATCCCATGATTCCGGTACAATACAATTCGGACAACCGAAATCACACCCCTGTAACCAAATAACCGCTCGTGAAAAGGGTCCTAATACTTTTACCGGTGATTGACGGCGAAATATTCTTAAATTTTTTGCTTCCATAATCGGTTTAATAACTATTAGTATTTTGTCGTATTTTGTAGGGTGGGTTAGGTGCGGAATTAATTTTAATAAAAAATAAAGAATCTTTTATTCGCACCGTAACCCACCATCTTATAATACAGTTTTTCCCAAAATATCGAGAGAGCCATTTTTTCTGGACTAAAATCACAATATTTATGCTATCATCTTGATGATAACCAGAAAAACCTATCTTTAATTCCCCAATTGTCCATTATTAAACCAGAAGATTTAATTAGGAGTTAAGAAATATGGCTACTTTAACGATTAGATTACCCGATGATAAACACTATAGATTAAAAGAATTATAGCAGTTCTAAATGAGTTGTGTAGAGACGTTGCATGCAACGTCTGGCCCAGTAAGGGTTTGGCGAAACTTGACTTACTCAATAATTAACTTGTTTTTATCTAAACAAATAATTATAAAAACCATTTTTTTGAGGTAATTACTATGAAAACTTTAACAGAAATTAAACACAAAATCAAAGCCTATAAACCACTAATTAAAGATAAATATCAAGTCTCTAAAATAGGTATTTTTGGTTCTTATCTTCGGGAAAAAAGTAAAATTAAAAATGATTTAGATATTTTAGTAGATTATGAAGAAAGTCCAGATTTATGGGAGTTAATTGATTTGGAAAATTATCTCAGTGAACAATTACAAATAAAAGTCGATCTCGTAACCATTGATGGTTTGAAACCAAAGTTTAAAGAGCAAATTTTATCTGAGGTTGTTTATATATCCTGACAAACAACTGAATTAAAAAGCGCAATTGTTGATATAATATCTTTGATGGCAATAGAAAAGGTTGATTTATGAACACAAATTATTTGTTTTTTAAAATGTTAGAAGGTCAAAATATTGATAATAAATATTACCTGAAAAGTTTGTTAGGAGCGGGGGGTTTTGGAGGTGTATATTTAGCGGATGAAGTGGTTAGGGATAGGAAAATTAGAAGCTTGGCGGTTAAGTTAATTATTACAGATAATCCTGATAAACAATTAGAAGAATTAATATTTTCTACCACTTTACAACATCAAAATTTAATTACTTGTTATACCTGTGGAGAATCTAAAATAAATGGCACTGATTTTCTCTACTTATTAATGGAACAAGCAGAATTAAGTTTAGAAGACAAATTAAAGCAGGGTAAACTATCAGAAACCGAAGCAGAAAAGGTAATCTTAGATATTGCCAAAGCGTTAGAATTTTTGCATAATCATAACCCAATTATTGTACACAGAGATTTAAAACCGGGCAATGTTTTAAAAGTAGGTGAAAACTGGAAATTATCCGATTTCGGGTTAGTTAGAGCGATGCAAAGTAACGCTACACAAACCACCACCATGATGGGTACAAATGGTTATGCTCCCCCCGAAGCCTATCAAGGTAAAATATCATCAGCTTGGGATATTTGGTCCTTGGGTGTGTTAATTTATGAGATTTTAACAGGTGAACTTCCTTTTAATTCAGATACACCTTTAGCTTTAATGCAGCAGGTAATTAAGGAACAACCAGACTTAAACAAATTACCTGAAAAATGGCGAAAAATTATGGGAAAATGTTTAGAAAAAGAGTCAGTAAATAGATTAACAGCATCCAATTTAATCAAAAATATTTCTTCAGTTAAAACATCAAATAAATCATTAGAAATCGACTCTAATGAATCTAGTCAAATTACCTTTGAATTTTATTTAAACCAAGGTGATTCTTACTGTCATTTGGAACAATATCAAGAGGCCATCACTAATTATAATAAGGCTATTGCCCTTAATTCCCAATCTGCGGATGCATACAATAATCGGGGTTTAGCCTACGGTAACTTACAAAAATACCAAGAGGCGATCGCTGATTTTACCAAAGCTATTGCTATTAATCCCCAAGATGCTGAGGCCTACCATAATCGGGGTAATGCTTATCGTAATTTTAAAAAATATGAAAAAGCGATCGCCGATTATACTAAAGTTATTAAGATTGATCCCCACAATGTTGAAGCATTATATATTCGAGGTTTAGTCTATCGTAATTTAGAAAAATATGAAGAAGCGATTACTGATTATAATAAGGTAATTACAATTAAGCCACAATTTGCCAATGCTTATAACAATAGGGGAAATGTTTACTATAATCTAAAAAAATATCAAGAAGCTATTGCTAATTATTCGAAAGTAATTGAAATTGATCCCCAATTTAGCTCTGTTTATGATAATCGTGCTAACGCCTATCTTAATTTGCAAAAATACGAGGACGCTATTATTGATTATTCTCACTTAATTAAGTTGAATCCAAATCATGAAAATGCCTATTATAATCGGGCTAATTGTTATAAAAATTTACAAAAATATGAAGAATCTATTATTGATTATTCTAATGTGATAAATTTGAACTCTCAAAATCAAGATGCTTATAATAATCGTGGTTTAGCCTATTATTTTTTACAAAAATATGAGGAAGCTATTACTGATTATTCTCAAGCAATTGCTCTTAATCCTCGTAAAGCTGTATATTACAACAACAAGGGTTTAGCTTACTATTCTTTACAAAAATATGAGGAAGCTATTACTGATTATTCTCAAGCCATTGCTCTTAATCAACAAGCGGATGCTCATTATAATAGGGGATTAGCTTATTATTTATTAAAAAGATATTCAAAAGCAAAAGAAGATTTGCAAAAAGCAGCTAATTTATATCAAAAACAAGGAAGACAAACAAATTATGAGCAAATAATTCATTTATTAACTAAAATACCCTAATAATACAACTTAAAAGATTAAGATAAGTAAATTTTAGCAAATTCATTATATTTAATAATAATTTTTGCTAAAATTTCCACCCTATTAATAATATTAAATAGTCCAATCTTCTAACTTTAAATTAATGTTAATCCTCCTCGGTTTCCCTTTCTTGATCAAGTTCACGGCGATAATTTTCAATATCTTGTAAAACCTCATCAAAAAGAGGATCATCTTCAAACATTCGCTGCGAATTTTAACCAAGGATGTTCTTTTTTGGGGATTTCCACCTCTAAAGAGACAATTTCCGTATTTTCTAAACGATTGGTTAATAATTCCTTTAGTTTGGCGAGGGCTTCTTCTTTGGAGTCCGCTAGGACTTGATAACCTTCCCAACCCAAAACACTGGCCTTAACTTGTTTTTCATGGGGGTATTCGATTAAAACCTGATAGGAATATTTGCCATTTGATGGCGAATTGATAAGTTGTAAATTCATAATTTAATTAGCAAAATTACCTTTAAAATTATTATATATTTTTCCTAAAAAATATATAATAATATCAAAAATCAAAAATTTGTATTAGATAGCATTTTCATTTGACATTTGGCCTCTCTTTCCCCCTCTCCCTTTGGGATGAGGGGGGTAGGGGGGTGAGGGGTGTCTAAGATTTCATCGGAAAGTGCTATATTAAAAATAAATTGTATTACCATAAAAACTATGTCGGAATTATTACAAACAGAATCAACATTAACAGAAAAGTATCAGACAACTATTCCCTATTTAGTGCGTCAGGTTTTGGGTAAAAAAAGGCGGTCAAATTAATTATAGCACTTGCCAAATTTATGAGGACTCTTTTCCCCCTCTCCCTTTGGGATGAGGGGGGTAGGGGGGTGAGGGGTTGTATCTCATTTAATCTGAAAATGCTATATATAATTCAAGCTGATGGAAGCGTCCTCATCTCTAATCGACAAAATAACCAAGAAGAAGCTGATCCCTTACTTCAGAGGTTTCTTGACTTTATTGAACAAGATATGGCTAAAAACCCTCAAGAAATCAAGGAAATGACTATTTCTCAGATTGACCGTATCAGTTCATTAGTTGGTAATGTGTCTATAGATTGAAATGTACTATTAGATTAGGAGGAAGAATAACGATGGTATCTACTAAAATAAAAGGAATTATTAACGAAAATGGTGAGTTAATTATTAACGAAAAAATTAATCTTAATCCAGGAGAAGTAGACATAATTATTTTACAGACTAATACTGAAATAAAATATAACTCTGTTCAATTCCGTAGTCAAACTTTTAAAGATTTATTAGAAACTGAGTCTCCCCTTGACGAAGCTATTGATATTGATATTGATGCTGTAAAATGGAATTATTTACAGGAAAAATATAATTTATGAAAATTTTAATTGATACTAATATTATTTTAGATTTAGCTTTAATTAGAAAACCTTTTTATGAAGAAGCTGATCTAATTTTTTATTTAATTGAACAGGGTAAATTTCAAGGTTTTGTCAGTGCTACTACTTTAACTGATCTTTATTATATTTTGCGTAAACAAAAGGGTAAAGATTGGACTTTTCAATTTTTACAACGGTTAACTAATCTTTGTAAAATTAATCCGATTACAGAGGAAGTTATTATTAAAGCTTTACATAATAGCTATAAAGATTTTGAGGATGATATTCAATATTATTCAGCTATTGTTAATAAAATTGATGCTATTGTTACTCGTAATATAAAAGATTTTCCTAATCTCAATCTTTTAATTTTGACTCCTTGTCAATTAATTACAATGATCAACAATGAAATAATTGATCTAAATTAAATTATAAAATAAATTATAATCAAATAAACCTTAAAAATTTTTCTCTATGTTTACACTGGAATTAGATTGGGATCGGCCGAATAAAATTAGTTCTGACAATACTACCCATTTTTTACGCTTAAGAATTAATCCGCCAACGACAGTAATTAACCCCGAAGGAATACCTTTGAGAATGGCGATCGCCCTTGATACCAGTAGTTCTATGACGGGGGAAAAAATAGCCAAGGCCAAAGAAGCTTGTCATGAAATCATCAAAAAATTGCGCCCCCAAGATAAAATTTTCCTCGCAAGTTATAACACTCAGGTAACAACAATTCTCGATAATATTAGTGATCAAAATAAAGCTTTAACTGCGATCAATGAGGTAAAAATTGGCGGAGTTACCCGGACAGATTTAGCTTTAGATTGGTTGCAAACTGTTTTATCTACTACGGAAAAAGGAGTGGCTAAAGTCGGCATTTTAATAACAGACGGAAACGCCACTAATAATAATGGTACAATGTTAACTGATTTTAATTCCCTGATCTTACAAGGTGAAACTATTAGTAATTCTGGGATTATTATTGATACAGTCGGTTTAGGAAATGCGGCTAATTTTAATAGCGATTTTCTCAATAATTTAAGTGAAAAAGGCAAGGGAAAATTTATTTATGCTGATAATATTACCCAATTACAATCGTTAGTAACTGAACGATTACAAACTTATCAATCTGTCGCAGTGGAAGGAGCAAAATTAACCCTTATTCCCAGCAAAAATGTTAAATATAAAGGTTTTTGTTGTATTAATCCAGACTTTTTGCCATTAGAAGAAAGCAAAACCAATGAATTAATATTAGGAGCAATTAGGAGCAATTCCCCCACCGATATTTTAATCGGTTTAGAAATTCCAGCGGCTGATTTTGGCGAATCTTCGGGGGAAAAAGAAATAATTAAACTGGAGTTTATTCCCTCGGAAAATGCTGCTGCAATTACAGCAAAAGCTAACATTAATTATACAACTTCCTTTAATAATGCGCAAAAAGTTAATCGAGAAATAGATCAGCAAAGATTAAAATGGGAAATTAATAATTATAGTACCGAATTAAATCGCACTAATGATCCACAAAAAACGGGGTTATTATTAGTAAATATGCAGGTAACAGCGACAAAATTGGGTAATCCCGACCTTGTCAAGAATGCAGCAGAACAGTATGATAATTTACAAAAAACAGGTAAATTAACACCCCACCAAACAACTAAACTATTAACAAATACCCGCAATTTAAACACAAATTAGCTTCGTAGGGTGCGTTAATAAAATGTAACGCACCCATTCCTGTGGGTGACGAATCAATCGCGCACTCCCCACCCTACATTTAAGAAAATAAAGAGATTATTTATGAATAATTTTGGTTGTGATCCCATTCCCCAACGTAATAAATTAACCCCAGAAAATGCCCAATTAGTAATCTTAAATGGGGCAAAACCTAATCATCGTTTTAATCTGCATCACTTACGTTTAACCATTGGTAGGAATCAACCGCCAATGATTATTAATGACATTGATTTAACGGATTTTGAAACCGAAAATCCACCGACTATTTCCCGTCGTCATGCTGAAATTCAATGGGTGGAAGGTAGTTTACAAATAGTAGATTTAGGTAGTAGTAATGGTACTTTTGTCGATGGTAAAGCCTTAAAACCTTTAGGCAAAAATGAGCCTTCAAATCCGATAATTTTAAAAATTGGTAGCAAAATTAAGTTAGGTAATTTATTGCTTGAAATAATGGACAATCAATAATGATTAATTGTCCTCCCTTGTTAAACAGGGTGTTTTCATTCTAAATTTTTTATTTTTAACAAGGAAGAAGAAACAGGGGAATAAGCAATCTTTTTTGATAATTTATAGCCACAAATTGAGAATTTTCTGACTTTTAATTATGATGGCAAATCCGAGAGTGAAAAATCCCCCCAATCCCCCAATACCCTAAATCCCCACCGTTTTCACCTCCGAGAATGAAAATGCCCTGCTTGTTAAAGGTGTGCTAAATTCAAATCTGGTCTTAAATTCTTTGCTCCGCGCAAATATAAATGAGACATTGCCTCTTGGGGGCGATCGCTATTAAGTTGAATCAATACCCTGATGCAACGTGGCAAACTACCCTTAACGTGCATTTGTTGCAGGTCCAATAATGGTACATTATCCCAACCCGGACGCTCCCGGGCGATGGCCGCCGGAAAAATGGCATCCAAATCAGGTGTCGCTGTAAAGATAACAGTGACGATTTCCTCAAAATCGAGTTGATTGCGGGTTTCGATCGCCTCTAACAGCTCCAAAACTGCTTCACGCATAGCTTCTACCGTATTGTCCGAAGCAGTTGTTGCTCCTCGAATGCCGCGCACTTTCCACATCAGATGCCAATTCCTCCGCCAAAAAAATCTCAATAATCCAGTTATTAACTATCAACTATCAACTATCAACTGTCAACTATTAACTGTCAACTACGGTCGATAAAGCCACAGGGGTTGACCACTGGTAGCAATTTCAAATTGTAGCCAATTGATGGCTGCACCGACACCTGAACTAGCTTGACCACGGGATAAAAAGCGATTAACCAAGGATTTTGGTTCTTCCATGGTGTCGCATTTGGTTTTATCAGGGTCAAGACCGACCAATTCAGTTAACCAAATGCGAGCTTCTTCTTCTGTACCCAAGCGATCTACGATACCTAATTCTAAAGCCTGTTGGCCTGTAAAAATACGGCCGTCGGCAAAGGTTTTCACTTTTTCCACCGGAAGTTGACGACCTTCTGCCACCGTTGTGACAAATTGGTCATAACTTGTGTCAATCAACGCCTGTAAGATGTTTTCTTCTTCGATCGTTAATTGACGGTCAAAAGACAAAATATCTTTATAGGGGCCAGATTTAATCACCTTAAAGGATACACCAATTTTATCTAATAAGCGCTCTAAATTATTGCCCCGCAAAATTACGCCGATACTACCCGTGATGGTACCAGGGTTGGCGACGATGTGTTCAGCTCCCATACCGATGTAAACCCCACCGGAAGCGGAAATATTGCCAAAACTGGCGATGATTTTGACTTTTTTCTGTAGTTTTTTCAGTGCGTAATAAATTTCTTGGGAGTCGCCAACAGTGCCGCCGGGAGAATCAATTCTCAATAATAAACCCGGATATTTTCTCTCTTCCACTGTTTCCAAGGCTTTCAGGACTTGTTTTCTCGTGTCTGAACCAATCGCTCCGGTAATTTCTATTTTCGCTATTTGTTTTTTCTTGCTTGCTTTAAAGGGCCAAATCATTTTTATCTATTTTCTAAAATATATTATCTTCTTAACATTACTACACAATTGTTTACAATTAAACTTAAGTTAAATGGAATCTCCATTAAACAAGCAATAATACTTAAATAGACACAATGGAATTAAACATTAATAAATCAAATTTCACCAGATTTCCCTTCTTGTTGATTGCCCCGTTTTTCTTGTGGGGAACAGCAATGGTAGCCATGAAAGGGGTTCTGCCCCATACTACCCCATTATTTGTGGCGGGAGTGCGTTTAGTTCCTGCGGGGGTGTTAGTTTTATTTGTGGGTATGATGTTAGGAAAAAGTCAGCCTAAAACTTTAAAAGCGTGGCTGTGGATTAGTTTTTTTGCCTTAGTTGATGGGACAATGTTTCAGGGTTTTTTAGCGGAAGGTTTGCAAAGAACTAATGCGGGTTTAGGCTCTGTAATCATTGATTCTCAACCATTGGCGGTAGCTTTATTATCTAGTTGGTTATTTAAAGAAGTAATAGGAATTTGGGGTTTTTTCGGTTTAGGATTTGGCATTGTTGGCATAAGTTTAATCGGATTTCCTGATCAGTTAATTTATGATTTATGGCAGGGAAATTTAGCAGGTTTATCCTTTGAATGGCATCATCTTTATAATAGTGGCGAATTATTAATGTTATTTGCTTCTTTATCCATGGCGGTGGGAACTGTTACAATTGCATTTGTTAGTCGTCATGTTGACCCGATAATTGCCACAGGTTGGCACATGATTTTAGGAGGAATTCCGTTATTTTTTGCCTCCCAAATGTGGGAAACTAACCAATGGATTAACATTGATTTCTCAGGTTGGATGGCCTTAGTTTACTCGACAATTTTTGGCAGTGCGATCGCCTACGGTATATTTTTCTACTTAGCGTCAAATGGAAATCTCACCAGTTTAAGCGCGTTAACATTCTTAACTCCTGTATTTGCCCTGTTATTCGGTAATTTATTCTTAGCAGAAAGTTTAAGTAATTTACAGTGGTTTGGTGTTAGTTTAACCTTAGTGAGTATCTATTTAATTAATCAAAGAGAAAATATAACGAAATGGTGGCAAAAATTGGTTACAGAAAAAGTTACAACTACAGAAAATACGAAAACTTCAGATTTATTACCCACCTTATTAAGTATTAAATCTAATCCGGAAATAAAATAAAATCAATTATGAATTATATAATTTATAATTCATAATTGATTTTATTTTTTTGCCTTCTCAAAGTAATGAAAAATTATTAAGGGTTTATAATTTAACAAAACCTTTATTTAGCAAAAATTTATGAATTATCACCGTTTTCCAGTCATAATTACCCTTTGGTTAACTTTGATGGGAGTTACCCAAAATTATAACCCCAGATTAGCTTTAACTCAGGTACGAGTATTTCCCTCAACAATTTTAGTAGCGCAAACAACTACGAATAAACCAACTCTAACCCAACTTAGATTTGGAGACAAAGGAGAAGGGGTGAAATTATTACAAAATAACCTCAAAACTTTAGGGTATTTTCAAGGAGAAATTAACGGAATTTTTGATGACAAGACGAAAAAAGCAGTATCAGAATTGCAAACCAAACAAGGTTTACCAGTTAATGGAATTGCGAGTGTAAAATTACAGGAACTTTTGCCCCGTCTTTTATTTGATCAAGCAATGAATAAAGGTTATAAAGCCAGCCAAAATAAAGATTATCCATTGGCAAAAAAAGAGTTTGAACAAGCATTAAAATTTAAGCCGAATAATACTTATGCTAACAAAGCAATTGCGAATATAACAAACTATTTAAAAATCATTGAAGAAACTAAACTAAAAGAATCGAAAAAACAGGAACAATTATGGTTAATTGGTTTAATAAGTGGCATTTCGATTTTAGTTATTGGAGGAGGAATTTTCTTAATTAAAAAATCCCCCCGAGAATTACCATTAGAAACAAGTAAAAATCCGAATTCTGAAACTGAAACCCTTACCCAAAATGGCATTTTAACCACACAAAATACAGAAATTGTGACTCAAGAAAATTCATCATCAAATAACCATGGTTTATCCCTTCAAGAAGAAACCCAGCGTTTAAATAAAATAGATGGAATTGAGGAATTAATTAAGGATTTAAGATTAAGTAATGGAGCAAATAGAAGGAAAGCAATTTGGGAATTAGCACAAAGATCTGATTCAAGAGCCATGCAACCTTTAGTACAATTAATGTTAGAAGCAGATTCCCAAGAAAGGGGATTAATTTTAGAGGCCATTTCCCAAATTAGTACCCGTACTTTAAAACCATTAAATCGCGCTTTGGCCATTTCTTTACAAGATGAAAATTCCCAAGTTAGACTTAATGCAATTCGCGATTTAACTCGAATTTATGAGTTAATTGCCGAAGTAAATCAGCGCTTAATTCATGCTACAGATGATGAAGATCCCGAAGTCAGAGAAACCGCTAAATGGGCACTTAAAAACCTTAATAAAGTACAATTACCCCCTGACAATTGACAATTGACAATTAATAATAGATAATAAATATTAAATAATTAATAATTCTTAATTACCCATTAAGAATTAAGAATTAAGCGTTCTTATAAAAACTAGAGGATTTTTAGTTGATATTTGGACTCTTTTTCCCCCTCTCCCTTTGGGATGAGGGGGTGGGGGGTGAGGGGTATATAATAATTAATCAGAAAATACTAGATCAACTATTAACTGTCAACTATCAACTATTAACTATCAACTATTAACTATTAACTGTCAACTATCAACTATCAACTATTAACTATGCTTAAACTATTATTTTTATCAACTCCCATCGGCTATTTAAGTTCTGGTCAAGGTGGCGGTGTGGAATTAACTATTCTAAATTTGGCTCAAGAATTGCAAAAAAGAGGTCATCAAATTACCATTGTTGCTCCTACAAATTCCCAGATTCCTAATCTTAATATCGTGGAAATTCCGGGTAATTCACAAGTTTCTGTTCAAACACAATCTCGGGATATTCCTGTGATAATACCGCCTAATTCTGTGTTAGCAAATATGTGGGAATATGCTAGAAGTGTCCAAAATGACTATGATTTAATTGTTAATTTTGCTTTTGATTGGCTACCCTTTTATTTGACTCCTTTTTTTACTACTAAAATTGCTCATCTTATTAGTATGGGTTCAATGACCAATGCTCTTGATCATATTATGGCACAGGTTGCCCTCAATTTTCCCGGAACAATTGGAGTTCATACTAAATCACAAGCTGATACTTTTTCTTTTGCCAATGCTTGTAAAATTTTAAGTAATGCCATCGACATTTCTTTGTATGAATATAACCCCATCCCCGAACCAGTTTTAGTTTGGGTAGGCCGAATTTCTCCCGAAAAAGGTTTAGAAGATGCGGTAAAAGCTGCCCAAATTACTAATACTAAATTACGCATTTTTGGACAAATTCAAGATACTAATTATTGGGAAAATATTTTGACAAATTTCCCAAATTCATCCTTTGAATATGGCGGTTTTTTAACTACAAAACAGTTACAATTAGAATTAGGAAAAGGTAAGGTTTTATTAATGACTCATCGTTGGATTGAAGCTTTTGGAAATGTAGCAATTGAAGCTTTAGCCTGTGGAGTTCCTGTTATTTCCTACCGTCGTGGTGGTCCAACAGAAATTATTAAACACGGGGAAACAGGCTTTTTGATTGAACCTGATAGCGTCGAAAATTTAGTTAATGCTATTAAAAATATCGACACAATTAACCGTTATAATTGTCGTAAACAAGCCGAAAATGAATTTTCTTTGTCCAGTTTTGGCGATCGTTTTGAACACTGGTTTTATCAATTATCTGATTAGAAAATAATAACTAATTATGAACATTAAAGGTACGACAAAATTATTAGGAGTCATTGGTTATCCCATTTCTCATTCTTTTTCCCCTCGAATGCACAATGCTGCTATTAATCATCTTGGTGCTGATTTCGCCTACCTCCCTTTCCCGATTAAACCAGAAGATTTAGCCAAGGCGATCGCCGGTTTTGAAGCCATTGACTTAGTCGGTTTCAGCGTCACTATTCCCCACAAACAAACAATTATCCCCCTGTTACAGGAAATCACGCCTTTTGCCCAATTAGTCGGAGCTGTCAACACCGTCTATCGCACTCCCCTGGGTTGGTGTGGCACAAATACCGATGTTACAGGGTTTATCGCGCCTTTACAACAGCTAAACCGAGACTGGTCCGAGATTACACCCATCATACTCGGAAACGGCGGCGCAGCGAGGGCTGTAGTTGTCGGTTGCGCCGAGTTGGGCTGCCCGGAAATTCACGTTATTGGGCGAGATAAAGACAAGTTAGCTCATTTTCAACAAAATTGGCAAAATACCAGCCTTACATCTAAAATAAACGTTCATTCGTGGGATAAATTAGAGGGGTTGGTATCCCAAAGCGGATTCCTAATTAACACGACTCCCGTGGGAATGCACCCACATATTGATCAATCTCCCCTAACTGAAAACCTGAGTGGGAAAATTCAACCAGGGGCGATCGCCTACGACTTGATTTACAACCCTCGGCCAACTAAATTTTTGCGGGACTTAGAACAACAAGGAGCGATTTGCTTTGATGGCTTAGAAATGCTAGTGCAACAAGGAGCAGCAGCGCTGAAAATATGGTTAAATCAAGAAGTACCTGTAGAGATTATGCGGTCAGCAATTATCAATTAATAAATAATAATTAACAATGAATAAGCAAAAATTTTTCAATTTTCTTATTAGTTTCTGTCTAATTATTGTTAGTAATTTAGCAATAATTCCGGTAGCAAATGCTTTAACACAGCTTAAAGTTTCTGATATTTCCTATCATGAATGTAGTGGAGAAATGAGCGAAAATTTAGTTACCAGTGATGGTTCAGGAGATGCAGCCAATTGCTTTATGATCACGGGTAAAGTCAAAAATAGTTCTGGTAAACCCGTAGTGGATGCTGACGTTTTCGGTCGCATTTATGATTCCAATGGTAATCCAGTCTTCCAAAACCGTACTAGATTGGGGACAATCGAGGAAGTTCCATTAGGAGTTAGCGATTTTGAGATCAGAATTAGTGTCTCGGCTAATCAGCCAACTCCCCTAAAATTGGAACAATTTAAAGCTTCTGGATTTTCTAGTCGAGTGCGCCCTTTTTACTATGATGATTAAATAGCGTAGGCAAGTTGATTTAAAGCATCACCAACAAATTGTAATAACAAAATTGCCACAATGGGAGACAAATCTAAACCACCTAAAGGGGGAATAAAAGAGCGAAATAAATTAAGATAAGGGTCAGTAATTGGGCTCAAAAAACCCATAATTTGAGCGGCCCAATCTGCGGTTTGAAACCAACTTAACAAAATACGCACAAAAATTAGTGTCATATAAATGTTAAGAAAATTCGCCAGAGTATTAACCAATAATGCAGTAGCCATGAATTTATTTGCGATCGTTTCGGTTTATATAAATAATCTAACCTAAAATTGGTAATCTTGAGTTAGGAAGGTTAATCAAACAAACTTAATTGTGTGTCATTGTCATCATCTTCAGTATCCATTTCTTCTTCATCTTGAATAGAAAAATCACTCAGATAATCTCTGACTACCCGTTCAAAAAATAAAGGAGCGGGTAAACTTGACCATTCCTGATAATGACCTAGGTCATAGCGCAATGACTCAACAAAAGCCGCTAAATCATCGGGATTATCTTTTTCTTGTCGTAAAGTAACAACAATTTCTAGGGGATTGGGTGTTGAAGCTTTGTCCGTATAGGGTAATGCCGTTATTATTTGACGAAGTTGTAAACCTGCTTGGTTTTTATCTTTAATCTTTTGGTTAACTTCCACTTCTCGATAACAACTATATCCTCCTTTTTTCTTTTCTCTACGTTTTAAACCAATGGAAAAATAGGTAAGACAACCAGTGTTAGAAATGGTTTCTAAGCGAAATAATCCAGTTGTTGGACTAGAAGAATAGGGGATTTCATAATTACAAATTAAGTCTTTTTTCTTAGTAGTATCTTCTAAAAAAGATTCAGCAAATCGTCTCACTTTTTTATTAATAAACCCCGGAGCAATATCTTGTCTAACCCGAATAATTCTCGCACCTTTCCAGTTACATTCCATGTGGTCATAATTTGTGTGTTTAAACTCAATATTTTGAGTATTAATATTAACATCTGATAACCATGAACCAATTTTAACACAATTAGAAGAATCAATAATTATGAAGGGATTTTTCAGATTATTTACTGACTCAGAAATAACCTCATCTAAAAATTTGGCAAAATATTCTCGACTTGTTTTTTCATTATTAGCAAGTTTCACAGGGGAAATATTAGCAATATAACCTAAACCATCGGCAAATTTGAACCATGGACTAATTTTTAATTGCTTATTTTGATCATAAGCACATTTAATTTCACAAATTTCGGTTTCTACATTTAATTTAGTAGCAATTAACAGAAAAGTTTGCTCAATTTTCCCTCTCTCTCTACCCCTTTGTTTTCTAACAATAGTAATAGTAATAATTTCTTGAGGTCTTTTTTCAAAAGCGATATTTTCCAGATATTTATTAACTTTCTCTGGTACATGATCGAGTCTTCCTGAATGTGCTGAAATTAAATCTTTAAGTGCAGATTGAACTCTAAGGAAATAATTTGATAAGTCAAAAAGTCCTTTTTTATCTTTATTTATTGGTAACAAAAATTGTACTAATGAACCAGATAAACTAGCTAAAGCTTTACGAGTGGAAGGTTTATTAATATTATCATCCTTTCCGTTTTCATACCATTCTTTAGCTAAAATTAAGCAGAAATTTCTCTTATTTTGCTGCTTTAATTGTTCTGTAATTGATGACCATTCTTCTATTCTTTTTTTCGATCTTTCTTTATTTGATAAATTAGAGTAAGCTAAATCTTTGCGAGGACTATGGACATTTTTAGGTAAACGATTTAGTTTTATCTCAATTTTATTACCCCAAATAATTTGAGCAATATTTTTCGCCAATTCAGCGTCTTTTTTCAGGTCATTTTGATAGAAAATAATTAATTGTAACTCTTCATTAGGATAAATTTTAGTTAAAAATTGATTATTAGCGTTAATCATTGCTGCTAATTGATCGCTTTGATTTTTGTCTCTTTTATATTTATAAATATCCTTTAATTTGAGTTCAAAATGTTTTTGCAATAAATTATCTATTTCATTGTCACTTAAATTTTGATCAGTATTTTCCCGTTTTTGTAATATGGTTTCGAGTAAGGTAGATAACTTTATCATAGAAGATGAACTTTCATCTATTTTATGAGTTTTACATTTGACACAATTTACTTTTTCCTGAAAAGGAATAAAACCAAAGGGTTGTAATATTTGATAAATCTTTTCAAATGCTTCCAATTTATCATTTTCTAGTATTCCACTTTTAATACCATGTTCACCTTTATTTAACCCCTCACGATAGGTTAACATAACCTTTGTTTCCTCAGAATTTAATTTACCTAAAGCAATATCTTCACCAGAATTTATTTTGGTATTAAGATTAAATTTTCGTTGTAAAGGTGCAAAATCATCGTCAGTATTCCAAACTAATTTTCCCTGATTGTTTTTTTCAGAAATCACCTTAAAATTAAAGGTTTTCTCAGGATAATTGTTAGAAAAAATATAACCATTAATCGTTTTTTGAGAATTAAAATTGGGTTCTTTTAAATTATTTAACCATCTTCGTTTAGAAACATCAATTTTTAAAACAGGTTGACTAACAGAAGGAAAAGTAACAATTTCTAACTTAATTAATAAACTAAATTGACCTTTTTTACCTTTAAGAGAAATGGGATCGGTCATTAATTCAGCTTCCCCACCAGTTGCATTACTAGAAATAATCCGTTTCATTGGTCCACAACCTTGAAAAATCTCCTTACCTGCAATTTTTTTCGCAATAAAATTAGCTAATTCTCGATAAGAATATGTATCATTAGGGCAAGTTGTTTCTGTATTTGGAGATAATTTCCAAGGTAAAATTTGAGAAGAAATTGAATCAATTGTAACTACTTTTTCTGCTTCCCATAAATCCTGTAATTGCTCAATAATTTTAGTATCACCATTATTTCTTTTAACAAAAGGTGTTAAATAATTAATTATCCATTCATTCAAAATTGTCTTAATATTTTGCTTAATTAAATCCTTATTTTTCTCACTTAAATAAGCAAAAGGTTCAATTTGATCAGGAGAATTAATATTAGTATATTTCAGTTTAATACTATTATCTAAATAAGCTAAATTATCAAAGTAAATTTTTAATAAACCCCTTAAAGAAGCAAAAGGTAAATTTTTCTTTTTATCTTTAAGTTTACCTTTAATTAACTCAAATTTAGCTAAACTTTCTAAAGTCCAAAATAAGGTATAACCATTAACAAAAATCGGGTCAATATGATGAGAAATTGTTAAACCAAGGGGAAAATAATCACTTGCATTTCCTGTTAATGAAACATATAATTTATCATTCATTGAAAAAAATCTCCTTAAAACAAAGTTTATTATTGGGCTTTAGCCCAATTTATGCCACACTACATTTCCAAATAATCATAAGTATAATCATCAAAGTCATCTTTGTCATTATTATTTATTGAGGTTAAATTATCGGGATAATTAACACCCTTAATTTTCCGTAAAGGTGTTAGAAATGATCCATAAAGTTCACTATAAATTTCCCTTTTAATTGGGTCAGAATTATTAAGACATTCTTCTAAAATAACACGAATTTGGACTAACATACTATTAGTTTTAGTGCTAGATTCTTGGTTTCCTAACGCTGATTGATACGACCAAGCAGCATCTACAAAAAATACTTGAACTGGACAACTATTACGCATTCCTCTACCAATTGTTTGTAAAATATCAACCATTAAATTAGCAGTAAAAGCCTTAAATAAAGGCTGACTTAAACGGGAGGCCATCAAAGGTACAGTTAATAAACGATAGGCATTTTTCCAAGTATCTTTTCTCACTTTTTTCCAAGTATTAATCATACTATCTAAATCGTCATTTTCCTGAAAAATATATTCATCAAAATCTTGGCTTGCTTTAGTCGCCAAGCTGTATAATAAAGTTAAATCATCCATAGTAGGATGAGGTCGAGTAAGGAAATAAATTGAACCAATTGCTGCGTGTAATTTTCGTTGTCCTTTGGTGAAAACAATATTCACACCCCTACCAATTGCTAACAAGGGAAGAATCAAAATATCACAGGTTTCATTATCACCAATAAGGGGACATTGGGCGGTGGTAAGATAATCTGTATTTGACTCTCCGTCTTTTAAATCTTTAACTAAAGCTTTTGTTTTTTTCCCAATCTCAGGATAACGATTATTAATATATTTTTTCAAACTACGACATTGGTCGTAACTATTAACAATTAAAGCGGCTTTACGATGAATATTACCTTGTACATCAAAAGTTTTAATAGCTTTATAAAGGAGAGAATTTTGACCACCTTTAAGGAGGTAATCTACCATTTTTTCTAGGTTAGTATTTCTCTTTTCTCCTGCTCCACTATATCTTAAATATTGACCACTATTTTCTTCATCAGGAATGGGCATAAATTTGTAAATACTATTAATTTCCTCATGTTGATTATGCTCAGGTTTTAGTAAATAATGGGGACCTGAATTAATATGATAAGCAGGACTTGCTTCTAAAAACGAAGTCGCTGAAGTCATTAATATAGCTGGATTCTGTGTTTTATTTTCTGGTAAAAATAACTCATGAAAACGGTGCATTAATATGCGAGGTGAGCCCATAAAAACAATATAAGTAATTTCCACATTTTTCGCTTTTTTAGTAGTAGATTTTGCTTGAGAAAAGAGGTATTTAACACCTGAAAATGACCCTAAAATATTCTCAGGAATTAACCTTCTTAAAGCTGCACTGGGGGTATTTGTAATTACTGATTCTTTCAGTAAACCTTGGGCAATCATGGCCCTTGTCCCCGGGACAATTCTTTGATAACCTATAATTAAAAAGGTGACACATACTAATAATTTAATTACCTCTTTAGCTTGATCTGGAATTTCTCCTTCTGGAAAAGATATTGTTAAAAATACCTCGCTAATTGCTTCGATAATTTTATCCCTTTTTTGAATTAAATTTTCGGATAAATAATTTCTAAAATAGCTAAATAATTTGTACCATTTCTGTTTAATTTCTTCTACGTCTAAGACTAAAATTTTTGCTCCTGTTTCTATTTGATCCCAAGTAAATTTTTCTGTTTCGGTACGATTATAAAAGGCTTTATAAGCAGCATCTAACCAAAAACTTGCTAATAAATTATTTTTTTGTAAATCTTTTTTTTGTTCTTCTGGTAATACTTCAAGAGGAGAATAACTATTTTTTAAACCGTCTAATAAGTCACTTATTATTTGATAAACTGTTAATAATTTATCTTGATAACGCTGTTTAATTTTATCAGAAGCTAGGTTCTGAATTGTGGTAATTAAAGTAGTATTATGATCGCCAAATTCCGAGACATCTCTCGTATAAAGTTCCACGTCTCGATCTGATAAATAATGATTTTCTCCTTTCGCAAAACGCTGATGAATTTCATTTTGAATCACTCGATGTATAGAATCTTTTGAACCAGAAAAACTTAATTTTGCAGCTCCATAATTATCTAAATTTGATTGTACTAAATCCGCTTCATCAAATACAATTAAGTCAAAAGTACGGGCTATAAATTCAAAATAGCGCACCTGTTCATCTATTCCGTGAAATGGTATTAATGTATCCATTGAAAAGACATGACCAACCCAAATATTCGCGTTAATCAATTCCCTTGGTGCTTTATTCCTGCCACACATTGTCCATAAAGGACATAAATTTTTGTTCATTTTTCCATTTTTGCCCGTTTTTTGTAGAATGCTAGAGCAAGGAGCGTGGCCAAATTTCCATGAGGAGGTATCCTGTTGACTAAATGCAGGTAAAGGACAATTTAAGCCGAAAAGTTCAGCGCCTTCGATGGTTTCGGCAAAAGAACCACTACTGGCGATCGCTTCAGCAATATTATTGGCGTGACGAAGACGAGTTTGATCACTATTTCCTACCAACATACCAACTTTAACACCATGAAAATTGAGTTGAGTCCAATATTGTCTCGCAACTTCAATGGAAGGAAATAAATATAAAGCTTTATAGTTATGACGTGACAACCAAACAGCAATTAAAATTAATAAAGTGGTTTTTCCCGCACCAGGTAAACCAATTAAATGCTTAACTTTATGCAATTCTAAATAATCAGTTTCGGCTAAATTTTGCCCATTTTCTGTACTCATTAGATGGAAATGTGATAACCTTTTTTCCCAATTTTCCTGTTTACGATGAGGATAATTAGCTTCTTTTTTGTCCATTTGTTGAGCTAATTGTTTTAACTCAGCTAGAGGAATAAGAATATGCCCTTGGGGTTGACGTTGAAAATTGTGAATTTGACGAGGTTTTAAGGGGGTTTTAATGGGTTCAATGGGAAGATAATTTGGACTATTTTTTTCCCCTAAATTAACGCTCATTGTTTGAGTGGAGTTAGCAAATTTATGACCATGTTTAGCATATTCTAAAGGTGTATTTAAAATCTGTTTAACTTTAGTAATCTCAGGAGATTCCAGAAAGTCAATTCTCTCAAATTCTAAGGTTTCTACACTAATTTTATAGGGTCCTTCGGTTTGCTGTAGGTAGTGATTTTCATTATAAATATTAATCGCAGCTTTTATGGAGGTTTCGGTGGTAAATTGTAGGGAAATTTGACGCATATTAAAGATGGCTTGTTTAGCTTTTGTTAATATGGGTGCATTATAAATGCTATTCATTCCCGAGAGCAAAAAAGAAGCTTTTTTTAATGATTTTTCCCCGATAAATTCTTCCATAAATACACATAACCAACAAATTCGCTCCGCTCCTGTCCAAAAATCTGGTTTAATTCTCATAATCACCTCTTTTTATTCTTTGAATAACGTCTGAAACTGATAGCAATTGCAAAGTATTTTGAGGAAATTGCTGTTCTAATATTTCCCGTAAAATTGTTAAGTAATAGGGGTTATTTTCGATGTGCTGATCGCTTATGGCAATGATTCTGGTATCATAATGTATTAAACCGCCAATACTGCGATTAAGTTTCATTGCCAAGGAAACCGGATCACGATAGGATTTAGCATCAATTCCGATTTTATCCCCAATGGCCACGTCACATCGATCAAGTTCAGGATAAAGTTCAACGTCTAATTTTTGTTGTTTAGCAGTATCATAAATTCTCAATTCATCAATGGCTGGCCCTGTCCAATAGGTCAAAATTGGCGGTTTTGCTACTAATAAATCCCCTAAATCTCCCTGTAATTTTTCCCCGACTTGGTTTCCATGACAAAGCGGACATTGACTTTCTTTACCATGAGGTCTCATTAAGGTGTGACATTGTTGACAAGAATGAGCAGTTCCCTTAATTAACCAAATATCGGGAACTCTGGTAAAAAATTCAGAAACTGTTTTTTGTAAAGGGGTGAAATTATTTTCTTCTAATAATTGATAAAGGGTTTTTTCCCTAAGTAAAGAATAACGACCGATAATTTCTCTTATTTTTGAATAGGCAAAATTTTGTCTATTTCCTAATCTTTCAGTTGCTTGTATTAAGTTATCATAAAGACGCTTTTGAATCAGGTTATCTTCCCCAAAACCGCCAAATTGAGTTGCTATTTCGCCACATTCAGATGTTGGAACTGAAAATTCATTATTAATTAACACAACCTCTTTATATTTAAACTTATTATCTTGAAATAAAATTAAATTCCATTTTTTAAGTGGTTTTTTTGCTTCTGCTAAAACTGGATGAACACAGGCTACCTGATCATAATCTCCCGTTTCTATGTACAAACGCCCTAACTTTACCAGAGCATGGTATAATTCCCCTGGTATTTGATCATCTTGCCTAACAATTTTCTGACTCAGGGAAATCTGATTATAAAGACGCATGATCCCTTGTGCTAATAAAACTACCGCATTTTCAGCACGTTCGAGTAATTGACGATGATCAGCAACTAAACTGGTGGGTAACCAACTTGAATCTTTCCCCTCTAATTCAGCGCTAATTTGCTCTTCTAAAACCAAGTCGGACATTTTAGGCAATACTTGGGCGATCGAGACCAAAGTCCAACCTTTTTTCAACAATAAAGTAGTAGCTAAACCTTCTAAAATCTGACGAAAACCAAACCTTTCCTTTTTGGGTTGAGAAAATATTGCTTTACTTCTCCAGAGTCGAATTGTTCTCACGGTGGGAAGTTCCACCCCTAAATTAAATTGCCTAATTATAGAACTAAGCTCCTGCGTCAACGTTTCTGCCGTGCCGTTCCATTGTTGATAACTTGCAAACATTTTTTTACAGTGTGTTATTTTACATTAAACGGTGTCAATAAAAAAAGTTGGTAAAATAGGCTAAATTAAATAGCCTAAAATTCAGAAAAAACTAAGATTGTTCAATATTATTAGAGATGGTATTATCATTAACCCGACCCAATTGATGACGAACATCATCAATTGCGTGATTTAATTGGGCAATTTTATCTTCTAAACTCAAACGAGATTCTTCCATACTTTCCTCAGTGGTAAATTTAGGTGATTTACTTTTTTTGAGCAAAGATTTATCCAGTTTAACTGAGTCTAACTGATCGCTTTCTCGTTTAGTTAAAAGAGAGCCAAGAATACCTCCGACTATACCACCTATAATCGCTCCGGCCAGAAAACCTCCCGCAAAATTATCATTTTTACTCATATTTTTTCCCTTTATGTTCTCCTAATCTTAATTTCAGAGTATCCTAAAAGTTAACCTTATGTGGTACAAACTTCTTCATTGACACTACAATAATTAGGGTTTGCTGAATAAATGGCTGGTGAGGGCGAGTTGATAGTTGATAGTTGATAGTTTGACCGGGTCTTTTGACGAGCAAAAATCTTGATTAATCCCCGTAAATGTAAGGTTTTTTACTATTATTTGTTGAAATCCTTGCCCTTAATTCAAGTCCCACCAACTTGAAAGTATTGATCTACATGGCTTTGTGCTTTTTTCAGTAAACCCTAATTAAATCTTATTTGGTTAGCTGACCAAATTCCATCATAAAATTAAGACACTGTTTAGATGTCATTTTAAAAGGATTAAACTCTGGTTGACTAGAATATTTTAGGATGATATGATTAACAGAATCCCGCGAAAAATCTCCTAACTGAACCACCCTCATGGACCAATCCGTAAATAATCTTTCTTCTATTTCTTGAAAGTCAATTATTTCCGTATCAAAATGACGTGTATCCTGAATAATTCGGTTATAAGTTTTACTAATTTCTTGACGAGGGCCTTCCAAAATTTGTAAAAAGATCGTATTACCAAAACAAAGAATACCAGTAACTCCCACCGGTTGATTATTTTTTTGGGATTTGGTCATAATATCTTTTAAATCTTCATAGTCTAAATCAGCAACAGCCCTACTACAGTAAATTAAACGAGATAAATTCATATTTATAGTTGATAGTTTATAGTTGACAGTTGATAGTTGACAGTTGATAGTTAACAGTTGACAGTTGACAGTTGACAGTTGACAGTTGACAGTTGACAGTTGACAGTTGATAGTTGATAGTTGACAGTTGATAGTTAACTAGACCAATGAGTGAAACTCAAAATGACTTGATTGTCATACTGAGCGAAACGTTAGTGTAGCGAAGTATCTCACCAGATTCTTCGCGCTGCTTGTGAATGACAGTTTCTCGTAGTTTCGCTCATTGGTCTACTGTTGTTATTATCTCTCATAAATACCCCATTTTAACAGAGCAGTTTTTAACTCATTTTCGGGTAATTTTTCCACGTCAAAAACTTTACCTTCCCTTAACCATTCTAAAGCTTGAAAAAATGCTTTAACTCCGGCCTCTGGTCCGGTAGGATGATCCATAATTCCTGTTCCCGCATTTAAAATTACTTCATTGCCGTAATCTTCCAAAACCGTGGGAACTACCCCCGGATGAATCCCCGCTGACGGTACAGGAAATACATTTTGCGATCGCAAAATCTCCCTAATTTTAGCTTCTTCGGTCGGATCAAAAGGTAAACTACCATAATGGGCAGGGTAGAGGACAGCATCAGCACCACTATGAGCCATCAAAGTGCCCAATACTACAGAATAGGATAACCCAGTCTCAGCAGAAGCGCACAGAGCTCCAGCCAAAGCAGGATGAACAAAAATTGGCACATTAACAGCAGAATCCGCAGCTAAAGCTTCCAAAACGGAGAAACCGTAACTTAAAGCATTAAATAAGAGCGCATTTGCCCCATTTTCCACCAATAAACGAGCTTTTGCCAGTAATTGATCCGCTCTACCAGTCACATTGACGGCATATAACACAGTACGACCAGTTTGCGCTTTAACTTCATCTAAAACTTGACGACAGGCTGCTAAACGGTCTAACGTCGGAGCGAGGGGTAAATCGCCTAAAATCTCATCATCCTTAATAATGTCTAAACCAGCAAAAGCAACCTCTTTTAAAATAGTAGCGTGATCGGCCGCCGAAAGTCCCAAAGCTGGCTTAAAAATCGCCATAACTAGGGGGCGATCGCCAACACCGAGCAAATTACGGATGCCGGAAATCCCAAACTTAGGGCGTTGACCATAATTTTTAGGGAGATGCACCCCCACTATTTTTCCCAGACCAGCCATGGAGTATTTGCCGAATATCATAGTCAAAAGACTTGGCAGGTCATTTTCAACGTTTGCCTCCGGAAAAGCGACCCTAGCGATATCGTAGCCTTGCTCGTCAGTGATAACATTGAGGACTTGGCCGAGGTGTGACTGCAATTGACTTTCTCGGTGGGAAAAACGCTCATCCCAACTACCGGCAGTTTGACCAATAGCGATGATTTTAGCCTGTTTTTCGGCGTTTACTGACGGTGGAAAACGGTATTCAACTTCAATCATAAATGTGAAATATAAGTAGGGTGGGCAATTAAAAAATTAGAGCTATTCAGATAATTATCTAATAAAATTGCCCACCCTACAAACTATCAACTGTCAACTATCAACTATCAACTATTAACTGACTTTGGCTAAAATTTGCATGACATCGAGACGAGTTAATTTTTCTTGGCCTAAACTCATCGCTGTGATTGTACCATGCGCCAATGCTAAGGGAATTTGACAGAAGTTTTTTGCAGGTCCAGAAGGTAAGGAATTTGTATATAAATCGGCCATTTTTAGGTTATAACGAGCATATTCGTCCATTTCTTTCCTTGTCCAACCTTTGGGAAAGAAGCTAACTCCTCTATCTATGTCATCCTTTTGATTTCTTAAAATATTGACGGTTTGAAGACCACGGCCAAATGCGATCGCCTGCAATCTATTGGTTTGAGTGCCATCATACCAAGCCCACAAATCTGATAATAATAATCCCACGGCTCCGGCTACACTGAAGGTATAGGTATCCAAATCGGCTTTGGTTTCGATTAACCAGTTTCTTTGTGCCCAATAGGCCATTCTATCAGCCATGGCCGCAGTTGCGTCCCAAATTCGCGGTGCAATGCTTTGTGGTGCTAAAACTGCCCATTCCTGTACTCTTAAAGTAACTTCTGGTAAAAGGTTTTTTTCGCCGTTTAATGAGCCATTAAAGGAGTCGAAATTGACGTTTTCGCCGCTTGATTGTAAGGCTAAACTAATATTTCTTAATAATTTCGCTTTGGTAGTATGATCTAATTCAGGATGATCTTCGATTTCATCGATCGCACGCATACATAAATAGGCCGAAGCCACCGCTTCTTTTAAGCCATTCGGTAAGATACTAATAGGAATATAAAAAGTGCGGCTAGTTTCTTTGAGAACTTCGAGACCATTTTTACATAATTTCATTAACTTTACTCCTCACGTTTATCTTTGTGTATAGCATACAGTGAATATCGCTGATAAATGATAAATCAAGGCAATTTTTGTGAAAATTACTTTGATTTATTATTTACACTTTTTCAAAATTTAAAAATCAGTTCCGTTTTTTGAGTCAGAAAATGCTATATTTATTTTTGATTGTTGAGAATCTTTCTTAGCAAGTCTGCTAAAACTTTATGGTTATCCTAATTACTATGACAAATTCTACAATTTTGGCCTTAGATTCCGTGAGCAAACAATTCTCCCATCACAGCAATTTTGCCGTCAAAGATGTTAGTTTAAAGTTAGAAAAAGGAGAAGTATTGGGATTATTAGGTCCAAGTGGTTGTGGTAAAACGACTCTTTTAAGAATTATTGCTGGTTTTGAACAAGTTTCCGCCGGAAGTGTCAATTTAGCCGGGAAAATCGTTAACGATGTCCATTGTTGGCTACCTCCGGAAGTTAGAAATACGGGAATGGTATTCCAAGATTATGCCTTATTTCCCCATTTAACCATCGCCGAAAATATCGCTTTTGGCCTAAAAGTTAAGGGCAAAAACTACAAAAATAAGGAGATTAAGGATAGAATAGCTCAAGTTTTGCTCTTGGTGGGGTTAACGGGATTGGAAAAACGTTATCCCCACGAACTTTCAGGAGGTCAACAACAACGCATTGCTTTAGCGAGAGCTTTAGCACCCGGACCTGAGTTAATCTTATTGGATGAACCTTTGAGTAATTTGGATGTCCAAGTCAGGGAAAGATTGCGCTATGAAATCCGTACTATCCTTAAAGCTAGTGGTATTTCGGCGATTTTTGTCACCCACGATCAAGAAGAAGCCATGGCTATTTGCGATCAAATTGCAGTTATGCAGTACGGAAAATTAGAACAAATTGGCACTCCCGAAGCCATTTATACCCAACCAAGTTCCCGTTTTGTGGCCGAATTTGTCACCCATGCCAACTTTTTACCTGCCACTCGAGAAGGAGAATTATGGGAAACTGAAATCGGGGCGATCGCCTCTGTCGGTTATGCTAATTTTAAGAATGGGGAATTAATGCTGCGGGAAGAAGATTTAATACTCAAGCCCGATGCCAACGCACCTATAGTAGTAAGAGATCGACAATTTTTAGGTCGAGAATACCGCTATTGTCTGCAAACAGAGTCTGGTAAACGATTACACGCTCGAACTACCATCAGCACTCCCTTAGAAATAGGAACAAGAGTTAAATTATCCTTTGCAACCCTCACTCCGCAAATTTTCCCTGAGCAAAAAAAGACAATTTAAACACAGTGGTACGCGGCATTTTGCCTGTACCAGAAATTTTTAATGTTTTTAACAGCAATATTTTAATGATTATATAATTGAAATGATAGACTAGATTGCGAAAATGGTTTCGACAAAAAATAAAATTTATGTTCCTAACCTAGGAATTTTCTCGTCATTAAAATTATGAACAAATGGATCACAAAAGTAATTATTTTCCTAATTTTATATAGTAGTGGAAGTGCTTTGGTAATCTTAAAATCCCAAATAGCATACAGCATGTCCGTTTATGAAATTAAAGAAATGGCGATAAATATTACTGTTTTAGTTCAAGGGCCAAGTAGTCCAGGTTCAGGGGTAATTATTGCTCGTAATGGTAATACTTATTATGTTCTAACTGCGGGTCATGTTGTCAAATCGATGAATCAGAATGAGGAAGCGGACATTAAAACATTTGATAACAGGTTACATCAAATAGATACAAAAAATATTATTCGTTTTCCTGATGTTGACTTAGCCATTGTTAGATTTAACAGTAATGAAAAATATCAAATTGCAAAAATAGGAGATTCGGAGAAAATATTTGAACTCTCAACCATATATGTAGCGGGTTTTCCTCTTTCAGGGGAAGCCATCAGACAAAACTTTTTTATCACCAAAGGAGAAATATCTAGTCTTGATACCTTTAATGATGCGGGTTATGACTTAGTTTACACCAATACAACCAGGGTAGGAATGAGTGGTGGTCCAGTCTTGAATGAAGATGGCGAATTAATCGGAATTCATGGCCGGGCCGAAGGTACAATACTCGAAGATGGTACGGAAATAAAACAAGGTTTTAATTTAGGTATCCCGATTAAAATTCTTGTGGAATCTGCACCAAGAATGGGATTTAATTTTAAATCAGGTAGATTTTCGGCTCAAACTCCCACGCCAACTCCAACTCCCACACCGACTCCAACTCCAACTCCGACACCAACACCGACACCAACTCCCACCCCAACACCAACTCCGACACCAACACCTAAACCTAAACCAACTCCCACACCAACTCCGACACCAACACCTAAACCTAAACCAACTCCCACACCAACTCCCACCCCAACTCCCACACCAACTCCCACCCCAACACCAACTCCTAAACCTAAACCAACTCCCACACCGACACCAACTCCTAAACCTAAACCAACTCCCACACCGACACCAACACCAACACCGACACCAACTCCAACTCCCACACCAACTCCCACCCCAACTCCTAAACCTAAACCATCGTCAAATACAGGTATTACGCTGATTGCAGCCAAACCCGGCAATGATCGATCATCCATGTATCAACAGCTAGAAAACTTCTTAGAAGCCCAACAGTGGCGCAAAGCTGATGAACAAACTTGGGAATTATTAAAACAAGTTGGTAACGAGGGAAATATAGCGTATCTTACCCCGGATAACATCAAAAACTTTTCTTGTCCCGATTTAAAACGTATTGATAACCTGTGGTTAAAGTATTCTCAAAATAAATTTGGCTTTAGTGTCCAAAATAATATTTGGCGAGGTTTAGGAGGTGAGGCCAATGCCAAGGAAATCATTTGGCGGCGTTTTTCCATTCGAGTCGGTTGGAAAAAAGGCACAGAAGAGGACGAAGGTGGCTATATTCCCTATGATAAACTGAATTTTACCCTTTCAGCCCCAAATGGTCATTTCCCCGCTTTATCCATCGGTGGTACACCCGCTGGTATAAAAGCCATGGATACCCTTGTTTCTCAATTTTGCAAGACTTCATTTTAGATAAACTCTTTAAATTCTGTTAATATATCAGATATGACATATTAACAGAATGAATGATAGATAAGCCAAGCAAACCTTTAATCTGGTTAAAAGGAGAAGTAATTTCAAGATTAGACCTCTTGCGAAACCACGAAAACTGTCATTCTGAGCAACGCGAAGAATCTCCCAGATACTTCGCTACACTTACGTTTCGCTCAGTATTACAATCAAATCATTTTGAGTTTCGCAAGAGGTCTATTATGGATACAGCAAAAATTAAACGTTTAGAGTCCGCTGGTTGGCAAGTTGGTTCTGCTTCAGATTTTCTGGATTTATCAGAAGAAGAAACGGCATTTATTGACTTAAAATTAGCTTTAAGTAAGCGATTAAAAGAACTGCGAACTGCACAACAAATATCCCAAAAAGAACTTGCAAAAAATATAAAATCATCTCAATCTCGGGTAGCTAAAATGGAAGCTTGTGATCCTTCAGTTTCTCTTGATTTAATTATTAAAACTCTGTTTGTTTTAGGTGCTACTAATCAAGATATTGCCACAGCCATTATTAGGTAATCCATTAATTGACCTTAAAACACCTTTAATTTGGGTGCAATACCCACCGCGATCAAAGGCGATCGCCCCCCAACAAAACTCCCTTGGTTGGAGGAGGCCAGACCCACCGCGATCAAAGGCGATCGCCCCCCAATAAAACCGTCAAAAAAAACGGCGTTGCATAACTCTAAGATGAAATTGTAGGGGCAACCGCAAGTGGATTGCCCTATCCCTACAGGTTGCCCCCGAAACCCTGATAAGGCGATCGCCCCCCAAGCAAACTGATTAAGATTAGCCAAAAAGTAGGGTGGGTAAAACGGCGAAAAATTCTCTCAAAAACCCCTTGATTAATTATCCGTTTTACCCACCACCAATTAAGATTAAGTGGGCTTGAGCTTCTGTTGGGCAATGATGAAGCAAGCTTAATGCTTATCCCCTCAATTAAGTCCGCCAGTGCAACGGCCTACCAACTAATGTTTAAAATTTACCCGTTCTAAAAAACCAAAATAAACTGGTAATAAATCCTGAAATAACCACCAAAGCAATAGTTCGCCAATTTTTTAACTCGCCTATTTTTTCCGCCAAGTCAGGTATTTTTTGAATTGCTTTATCTTGACTATCTAACCTTGCATTAACAGAGTTTAGTTTTTCTCTCAACTCAGTTTTGATTTCAACTTGACCAATAACTAATTGAGTAATGGTTTCCGTTAATTTATCAATTTTTTTGTTTACTTCTTTGATATCTTCTTTTAGTTCTCTGAGGTCATTTTCTGTTACAGTGGTCATAGATTCGTCCTTTTTTTAAAGGTTAAATTAGTAGCGTTGCGATCGCTACTTTCACTTCATTTTATCTTATAAATTAACCAATTAAGCGATCGCCCGCCAACAAAACTCTCCACCCCCCTTGGTGCAGGGCTGTTTCAAAGTCGGGAGAAAATTGAGTTTTTTAGTCCCTTTAGGAGACTTCGGCTATTAGCCTCGAAATTTATTTCGAGGTGGGTTAATGGTGCGAAACCGTTATCCGCTTTGGACTTAAGTCCAAAGCGTCGGGCGCTCGTCAACTGTAGGGGCGAACGGCCCTTCGCCCCTACTAAGAATTACCTTTGATTGGTTTTAAAAAGCCTTATTAAATAAGGGTTATCAAGATTTAAACTTTTTACTTTGAAACGGTTTCCCTCACCCTTGGTGGCGCGGCCATGCCCACCGCGATCAAAGGCGATCGCCCCCCAACAAAACCGCCAAAAAAACACCCCCTCTCCTTTGGGAGAAGGGGTTGGACGGTGAGGGTCAATTAAAACCGAAACCTCAACCCAACTTCAGGGGAAAAGGCGCTATAGGTTTTAGAATCAATACTCAAGTCATCCTTGGTGTACTGAATAACGTCAGGAATCACTAAATAACGAAGCTGACCAAAAACCTCGAAACCGTAGTTAAACCGATAGGCCGCACCGGCTTTAACTTGAAATGCAACACTGGTTTTAGATAAATTATAATCAACAACTTCACCAACAACAAGTTCTCCAGTTCTTTCATTAATACCGCTGATGGTAGCAACTCCTTGTTGCCAACTATAAGTACCCAAACCAATACCCGGACTTATAAAAATAGACCATTTAGCGGGTTTAGTTTCCGTTTCTCCAAGGGGAATGGTAAAACGAGGATTAATGGTAATAGCGGAAACAAAATAGTTTTGAGTTCCTTCATCTTCTTGAAGACCATTCTCCTGTCCGTAATACTGATTAATGAAAGCCTGATTACTATTATAATCCTTCTTACCCTCATCAGTTAAACCTCCTCCTTGCAGCGCAACTTCTAAATCAACAGCCCATTGTTTATTAAATTCATAGCCTCCAAAAATAGAACCACCAAAACCCGTACTTAAGACATCTTCAATTTCTTTGTCTGTGAATTGATTACCAAAAATTAAATCTTTGGTGTTGTCAACCTTATCACCGTCATTATCTGGATCATCAGCACCTGTTATCTTTGTGGTGTTATTCTCAAACTTATAAGTTGGTTGACCATCGCCATCATGATCAATCGGTATAACATCTCGATCAAATGTTAATGTATTTGGATCACCACCACTGGTTAGAAAACTGGCTTGTTGAGATGCTGTACTTGATGTATAGGGAATAAAATTTCCTTGTTCATCGACGGGCATTTCAGATGTCATGACGAACGAAGAACCAACAGCAGCAGTGAAATCGAACTCCTGTATTTGTGATTTATATGCTTCAGGTACAATTTCTTGATATGTCGTTCCATCTGATCTAGGAATCTCAGAAGTAGTAAAACCTTCCTTAAGTCCAGGATCATTGACAAAATCACCATAATCTTTCCAAGCATGAGCACCATCAAAGTTGACATTACCCGGGAAGATTGCTCCTAAACTACCACCCACATACCAAGCGGAGGTTCTGGTGTAAAGTGAACCGAAACCTTGGGATAGTTGACGATTATTTTCTCTGTTAAAATCGGGCTGTTCTGGGTTAGTATTAAAAACAGTTTGATCAGGGGTAATTTCTCCTCCTAAATCACTGGCAACAGACTTATTTACTAATAATAATTCTTCAGACGAAGTCTCACTAGACGGTGTTTCTAGGGTAATTTCGTTAGCGAATGCTGGCATAGCCATGGTAAAACTAGCGGCCAATAATAACATTGTTACCTTCATATTTTTCTCCTCACAACAATAGTTTGTTTTTTTTGTCAGCTATGACAATATCATATAACAACTTTTTAAAAATGGGTATAAATTCTTGAGTTTTTTTTGTAAAAAATTGTGACTAAAAATTATTAAGAAATTATGAAAATTTCAATTATTCTGGTATTGGTATATAAAAACAAGTCAGTTAGTAGGGTGGGTTATCAGTTAACAGTTATCAGTTATCAGTAGGGCTTAACGGCCGTTAACCCCTACACTAACCTTTAGACGATAACTTGACATAAGGAATATTTTTATTACTTCTCAAATCCCGTAGGGGCAGGGCAACCACAAGGGATTGCCCCTACTGTCTACCCTGGGTAGGGTGGGTTAGCCGCGTCATTGATTTAGAGGACAAACTAGGGGGTTTTGATTGGCAGCGTAACCCACCATCTTATTACTTCTCAAATCGCGTAGGGGCAGGGCAACCACAAGGGATTGCCCCTACTGTCTACCTTGGGTAGGGTGGGTTAGCCGCGTTATTGATTTAGAGGAAAAACTAGGGAGTTTTGATTCGCAGCGTAATCCACCATCTTAAAGGCGACATTTTGTTAAGAATTGTGAAGAGAATGAGTAAAAAATATTTTTTTGTGCTATGGTAAAAAAAATGCGAAAAGCTAGTTAAAAACCAGTCCGCTCACTAAAAGATAAAGCCATGATAACAGAAAACTCGTCCGAAACCAAGCATCTGGTCCGCGAATCGAAAATAATTCATAAAAGAACAATTTTGCACCCCTTAGCACGTTTTGTCACCGAAGAAGCGGTGGCCTTGAAATTTAACGTCAAAATTGAGGAAATACACAGAATTGAATTGTGGGATAAGTTGGTTTACGTTTATGCGGGAAAATTGAGCCGTTTTGTCAGTTATGCCGATTTTCCCCCCATCGTCAGCGAGATTTTACCCGAAAATTTACCCGTTGCATATTGGGGAACACGATTTAGGAAAATTAAGGACAAAACCAAGAAAATCCACTTATTTAATTGGTGGTGTCAATTTTATGGCGATCGCCTCGTCGAAACTCGAAACAAAGTAGAATTGAGACAATGGGGAACTATTTTAGCTGTTTTAAAACCTTATTTACCTGTGAACATAATAACTCAATTACGAGAAATTTATGGCGTAATTTTAGATAGTTTTGCTCAGGAATTAATCGCCGTTTAAACTGAAAAATAGCCCCCAAAAATTAACAATTTTATAAGTAGGGTGCGTCAGACCAAAAGTTTTATATAATAGACCTCTTGCGAAACTAAGAATAAAATCAATTTTCCTACAGAAAGCGTCAATTTCTTTACCTATTACCTATTACCTATTACCTATTACCTGACTTCTGCAAGAAGTCTAATAAGCATTATCTCACAATCTGACGCACCCTACAATATCTAAAAAGAGCCCAAAAAAAAATTAACAATTAATAATTATTAATTATCAATTGTTAATCAGTAAGTGGCAGATTACATCATTCCCATACCGGGCATACCCATACCACCCATTCCGCCCATTCCGCCCATACCGCCCATATCAGGCATTGCGGCAGCAGCAGGTTGAGGTTTTTCTACGACTAAAGCTTCGGTGGTTAAGACCATTCCGGCAATCGAACCCGCATTTTGTAAGGCGGAGCGTACAACCTTAGCAGGATCAATGATTCCAGCAGCGATTAAATCTTCATAGTCCCCTGTTAAAGCGTTGTAACCAACGTTAAATGCGGTTTCCTTAACTTTTTCCACCACGACTGAACCTTCAGCACCAGCATTATTCGCCAACTGACGCACCGGAGCTTCTAAAGCTTTGGCGACAATATCAGCACCGATTTTTTCTTCGGAGTCGGTTAAGGTTGCTTTAAATTCCTCTACTTTTTTGGCCAAGTGGATTAAAACAGTACCACCACCGGGGACGATTCCTTCTTCTACAGCCGCTTTAGTGGCATTTAATGCGTCTTCAATGCGCAATTTGCGTTCTTTTAATTCAGTTTCGGTGGCTGCGCCAACTTTGATCACAGCAACGCCACCCGCTAATTTGGCGATACGTTCTTGTAATTTTTCCTTGTCGTAATCGGAGTCAGTTTCCGCCAATTGCTTGCGTAATTGGGCGACACGAGCATCAATGTCAGATTTTTTGCCTGCTCCACCGACAATGATCGTATTTTCTTTATCGAGGGTAATTCGGTCGGCTTTTCCGAGCATTTCCATGGTAACTTGATCCAAACTGAGACCAACTTCCTCAGAAATTACTTGACCACCAGTTAAAACCGCAATGTCATTTAACATTTGTTTGCGGCGATCGCCAAAACTTGGCGCTTTAATCGCAGCCACATTTAAAACACCCCTAGCTTTATTAACCACCAAAGTAGCTAAAGCTTCACCTTCGATATCTTCAGCAATAATTAACAAAGGTTGGCCAGCGCGAGCTACTTTTTCTAAAACGGTGACTAATTCATTAATTGAACTAACTTTTTTATCGGTAATCAGGACCAAAGGATGGTCAAATTCGACAATTTGTCTTTCTTGATCAGTAACAAAATAAGGGGAAATATAACCCCGGTCAATTTGCATACCTTCCACCACATCCAACTCAGTGGTTAAAGATTTAGACTCTTCCACCGTAATCACACCATCTTTGGTGACGCGTTCCATGGCTTCGGCAATCATCTGACCGATTTCTTCATCATTGCCCGAAGAAACCGTTGCTACTTGGGCAATGGCACTACCTTCGACGGGTTTAGCAACCTTAACAATTTCCTCCACCAAAAAATGGACGGTTTTCTCAATACCCCGTCGTAAAGCAACAGGATTTGTACCAGCGGCCACATTTTTCATGCCTTCTTTAATCAAAGCTTGAGCGAGAATGGTAGCCGTGGTTGTACCATCACCTGCAACATCCTTAGTTTTGGCGGCCACTTCTTGAATTAATCTAGCACCAGTATTCTCTAAAGGGTCTTCTAACTCAATTTCCTTAGCTACAGTGATACCATCATTGACGATTTGGGGAGCACCGTATTTCTTTTCTAATAACACATTGCGGCCTCTAGGACCATAGGTAATTCTAACAGCATCAGCCAAGGCATTGATACCTCTTTCTAAGGCTCTTCTGGACTCTTCTTTAAAAGAAACTATTTTCGACATAGTAGGTTTAGGGGATTTTAGTTATTTTTGTAATGTTTCCATAGTTAATTTAGCACTCTTAGACACCGACTGCTAAATAAAGTATTTTTTTTACTTACTAAACTCTAAAACCTAGATTTAGTCTTAATTTGGCGCACTTATATCTCTAGTAATACACATTTTTGGGTAGTTGTCAAGGGGTTAGTTAAGGGTATTTTCCCGAACTAGATAGTAGAGTTATTAGCATTTAAACTTGTAATAAATTAATAAATTTGGGAAAATTCGTGTTTAAAAATCTGTTTTAAAGAGACAAAATTTATGTTATTAATCAAAAACAGATGCTTAGGTAATTAGGAAGAAATAATGAGTCAATTTCCATAATGACGAGTTTATAAAAGAATACATACCTGATCGGATTTCTTAATGGTATTATTTGATGATAAAATGTAGGCAAAATTAAGGAAAAAAAATAACTATGAAACGTCTTTATTATGGTGACAATTTAGAGGTATTAAGAACACAGATTCAGTCCGAATGTATTGACCTAATTTATCTTGATCCTCCTTTTAATTCCCAAGCTAGTTATAACATATTATTTCAGTCACCAAAAGGAGAAGATTCCCAAGCACAAATTCAAGCATTTGATGATACTTGGAACTGGGGAATTGAGTCAGAAAAGTGTTTAGAGGAGTTAAAAGATAGACGGGGAGAATTGTGGGAATTGTTGGATTTATTAGTGAGAACTTTAGGGAAAAATTCCCTGTCTGCTTATTTAGCAATGATGGCAATTAGATTAGTGGAATTACATCGGGTTTTAAAGCAAAGTGGGAGTTTATATTTACATTGTGATCCCACTGCAAGTCATTATTTAAAAATGATTTTGGACATTATTTTTGGCGCAATTAACTTTAAGAATGAGATCACATGGAAACGTCAATCTGCCCATAGTGATGCTAAACATAGATTTGCTAATGTGGCCGATAATATTCTGTTTTATGTGAAATCAAAACAAGCAAAATTTAAACCCCAATATGGTGAATATGATCCGGAATATCTGACTAAAAATTATCGTCATAATGATAATGATGGTAGGGGTTTATATTGCCATGATAATATGACCAGTCCTAATCCTCGACCGAATATGATGTATGAATGGTTAGGTTTTTCTTATCCCGAAAAAGGTTGGCGTTACCAACTGGAAACCATGCAAAGATTACATGAAGAAGGACGTATTTATTACCCGAAAAAAAAGGATGGAAGTTATGATTTAACTAAACGTCCAGCTTTAAAAAGATACTTAAATGAACAAAAAGGCAGTATTATTACTAATATTTGGACAGATATTCCTCCTTTAAGTGCTCAAGCTAAGGAAAAATTAGGTTATCCAACGCAAAAACCCTTAAAATTATTAGAGAGAATAATTAATGCTAGTAGTAACGAAAATGACTTAATTTTAGACCCCTTTTGTGGCTGTGGAACTGCGGTTCATGCTGCCGAGAAATTAGGCCGAAATTGGATCGGAATTGAGATTACTCATTTGGCAATTTCGGCGATCGAAAAAAGACTAAAAGATGCGTTTCCA
>JAABRE010000034.1 GCA_011391125.1 Synechococcales cyanobacterium S06 | reverse complement strand
ATTTTGATTTGAATGTAAGGTTTTTTTCTATTTTAAGGGCCAATCCTAGCATTTTTTGAAAAATTTTTGAACCGTAACTCTTTGATTAGTAAGGCTTTTGACTATCTTTCAGCAAGCCCTATTTAAAAATGGCCAAGTTGTCCAAAAAATTGAAGGTGTTATGCAAACACCCCAATTAGTTTCTTATTTACAATCTTTAATCTAATAATCATCAAAAGGCGAGGTCAGTTTTGACTTTTGCCTTTTGACTGGTTAAAACGGAGAGGGAGGGATTCGAACCCTCGTTGAAATTACTCCCAAACAGCATTTCCAGTGCTGCGCCTTCAACCGCTCGGCCACCTCTCCAGGTGGGTCACAATTTATCATTATACATAACCTTCTCCATTTTTTCAAGCTTTTTGGAAAAGTTTTTTTTAAGAAGCGGCAAACTCAAGCTGGGTGGGCAATTAAGCATAAATTATAGTTTCACAGGTAGCTTGATCATTAATGGCTCACTCTACCAAAATTGCGAATAGCTATAGTATGCTAAAAATTGAACCTTAAATTAGGAAAAATAATGACTAAATATTACACAATCACGATTCATAATCGTCAAACAGGTATTACAGAAACCCGAACCGTACCCGAGAATAAATATATTTTACACAGTTGTGAGTCCGAGGGGGGAGAATTGCCATTTTCTTGTCGTAATGGGGCTTGTACGGCTTGTGCTGTTAGAATATTATCAGGTAAAGTGCGTCAACCCGAAGCGATGGGGTTATCACCAAAATTAAAAGAAGATGGTTACGCTTTATTATGCGTAAGTTATCCTTTGAGTGATTTAGTAGTAGAAACTCAGGACGAAGATGAAGTTTATGAGTTGCAATTTGGCCGTTATTTTGGTCGAGGAAAAGTTAAATTTGGTTTGCCTCTGGATGAGGACTAAATTAATATTTATTTGTCTGATTAGCTGCTATTTATTATTGGTGAGTTGTGGGGCTCACCTGCCGAATAATGGCATAAAAGCGAGGGTTCAAAGAGTAGTTAGTGGGCAGACAATGGAAGTTTTAATAGCCGATTCAAGCCAGTTACAAAAAGTAAGATTAATTGGCATTGAGGCACCGGATTTAAAACAGAAACCTTGGGGATTAAAGGCGAAAAATAAGTTAACTGAATGGTTAAAAAACGAGGAAGTAATCTTAGAATTAGGACAACCAAAAGAGGATAAATTTGGGCGAAAATTGGCTTTTATATGGCATAATGGGGAGTTAATTAATGAGAAATTAATTGCGGAAGGTTATGTTTTAGACACGGTGGAATATGCTCATAAATATAGTCAAGCTTGCCAAAGAGCCAGGGAATATGCCAGATTAATGGAGTATGGTATTTGGGATCATAATGAACCACTCAGACAAACTCCGGCGGAATTCCGTTTACAAAAATAGTAGCGAATCTTGGTAGTAATTTTAAGCCAAGAAAGATTATTTTTTGTTTCTTTGTCAGAAGTTTGATCACTTTTAAGAAAAAATTATGGGGTAAAAAAATGGATTTAAAATTGTATTTAGAAGTAGCAACGTCAGCAGCTTTAATCGCTGGTGAAATTATCATTCAATATTGGGGAAACCTCAAAAATATCGAAGAAAAAGGAGCAGCAGGTGATTTAGTCACTGAAGCCGATAAACTTTCAGAAACTGCGATTTTAAACATCATCAAGAAACAGTTTCCTGAACATTTAATCTTGGCAGAAGAATCGGGACATTTTGGCAATAATAAAAGTAGATATTTATGGGCCATTGATCCATTGGATGGGACAACAAATTACGCCCATGGTTATCCCGTAGTCGCTGTTTCCATTGGTTTATTAATTGATGGAATTCCACAGGTGGGAGTAGTGTATAATCCTCTTAGAAATGAATTATTTACAGGAGCAAAAGGTTTCGGAGCAACCCTAAATCATCAGCCAATTTCTGTTTCTCAAACTTTAGAATTAGACAAAAGTTTATTAGTAACAGGATTTGCTTATGATCGCCGTTTAAGTGAAGATAATAATTACGCTGAATTTTGCTATCTTACCCATCTTACCCAAGGAGTGAGGCGATCGGGATCAGCGGCTTCTGACTTAGCGGAGGTGGCTTGTGGTAGATTGGATGGCTACTGGGAAAGAGGGCTCAAACCTTGGGATATGGCTGCGGGAATCGTGTTAGTAGAAGAAGCCGGTGGTAAAGTCAGTGCCTACGATCAAAGTCCATTAATCATCGATTCTGGGCGAATTTTAGCGACAAATAGTAAGATTCATTCTAGTTTAAGTAAGGCCTTAGAAAAAACGCCGAATTTAAACATCAGTTTTAAGTAGATCATAAATTTAAAGATCAATTTCTGTCTTGTAAATTTGTAATCACTCCGCTAAAAGTTGTAAAATTTAAAAAAATATTAAATTAATCAAAATACTATTTTCCCCATCATGTCTTTTACCTTAAATCAGGGATTATTTCAATTAAATATTACAGATGATTATGCAGTCTTGGGCGTTTCTCTTAAAGCTAGTGGCCAAGAGATTAGAAAACGCTATCTAAAAATTGCCCAAAGGCTTCATCCCGACACCTGTAAAGCTAAAACTAACGATGAAAAAGATTTGGCCAATCAGGTGCTTGCAAAATTGGTCAATCCAGCTTATGAAGTTTTATCCAAAGATAAAACTAGAACCGAAGAATTAATTATTATCAAGGCAATTGGTGAACGTTTAGCGCAAGAAGGGGGGAAAATGTCCATAAATTTTAAATCCAGTAAAGACTTATTCAGTGCTACTGAGCAAGTCGATTTAATGTATGAAAGATTATTAGTAAGTCTATCAACTAACCAATATCAATCCTTAGAAACTGTGGCTTCTAAAATAGAGCAAATAAGCGAGTTAAACCTAGTTTACGCAATTATTTCTGCCTCTCAAAAAATAAAAAAACAGGAACAAAAACAACAAAGAGAAATTAATTCTAGACCTCAACAAACCATCCTTCAAAAAATATCACCAGCGGCAAATAATTTGAATCGAGCTAAACAGTATATGCAAAATAATAATTATATTCAAGCCGTTTCAGAATTGCAAGAAGCCCTAAAACTTGACCCTGATAGTAGCACCATTTACGGATTATTAGGTATAGCTTATTTGAGACAAAATCAGTTAGGAATGGCCAGAGTTTACATTAAAAAAGCTTATGAAATAGACCCTAAAAATCCCGTAGCTATCGAAAGTAAAAACGAATTGAGTAAAACGATTTCCCATTCTCAACAGACTACCTATTCTAAAACTCCTGAGAAACCACCGGATAAATCAGGAGGAGGGGGTATATTTGGAGGCTGGTTTGGTGGTAAAAAAAAGTAAGTTAATTTAGTGTAAATATAATTATCAGATATGATTCATCAACCACCAGCCGGAGCAAGAGACTTACTACCTTTAGAAGTCGCCCAAAAGTCATGGATTAATGACACCCTGCAACAAGTTTTTCAGCGTTGGGGTTATCAGCGATTGGTGACTTCTACCATTGAATGGCTCGACACTCTGATGGCTGGTGGAGCAATTGAAAGCTCAACCGTAATCAAACTTCAGAGTAACTCGGAAAATACTTTGGGGTTGCGCCCGGAATTGACGGCTTCCATCGCCCGCGCTGCCATGACGAGAATGTCCGACAACACATTTCCCCAACGCTTGTGTTATCGCGCCAATGTCTTTAGGAATCCGCCAACCTCCCACCATGGCAAACAATTGGAATTTCATCAAGCGGGGGTGGAGTTGCTTTTTGCAGGCGGAAAATTGGCCGATGCGGAAATAATCCTCTTGTTGACGGATTGTTTACAGGAAGTGGGTTTAGAAAATTGGCATTTATTACTGGGTTTTGCTGATTTAACCCGCTCGTTGTTGTCTCCTTTCCCCACGGAATTAAGGCAAAAGGTGCGTGATTGCATGGCCAATTTAGATCGAATTACCCTAGAAAGTCTGGATTTAGAGGCAAAATTGCAGAAATACGCCCTAGAATTGTTCGATTTACGGGGTAAACCTGCTGATGTCTTCGCAAAGCTCGCTAATTTGGCTTTAGATGACACCGCCAATGAACTTGTTAATAATCTCAAATCAGTAATTGAGTTAGTCGAACATACAGCCATTGTCCCGATAATTCTGGATTTAAGTTTAGTGCAAACCTTTGATTACTATACTGGGATTGTGTTTGAGGTGATTTGCGTTCATAATAACCAATTTTATGCTGTAGCCCAAGGTGGCCGCTATGACCAATTATTGGGACTATACCATCCCCAAGGTAAAAATGCTCCTGGTGTGGGTTTTTCGTTAAATTTAGAGGACTTACACGCCTGTTTGTTGTCAAATGACAAAATTCCGCAAACAAGCCCTAAAAACGATTATTTGGTGATTGCTGAAAATGCCGAGGCAGTGACAGCCGCTTTCCTGGCAGCCCAAAAATTGCGCCAAACAACCAATTTGCGTGTAGAAATCAACTTAGGCGATCGCAGCTTTGCTGCGGCACCGTGTGATCGCACTCCGGAGCAAATACGAGAATATGCCCAAAATTGCGGCATTCCTCAGTTGGTGTGGGTGAAAGCCAACGGTGATCAGGCGATCGAAACCCTTTAAACTTCGTAGGGTGCGTTAGACGGCAACAATTTAAGCAATAAATTTGGATTAAACAATCCGTCGTAACGCACCATCAGGGGTGTATCGGTGTTTTAATCATATCCTGATGGTGCGTTACCTGTAAAAAAGCCAACCTAAACCGATAAGTTGTCAAGGTAACGCACCCTACAAGTCACAAGATTACAGATTTAAACACAATTCTTTAAAGTTTTCGCCCCGGTGTTCAAAGCTTTGATACTGGTCAAAACTAGCACAAGCTGGGGATAATAATACCACCTTAACTTCGTAGGGTGCGTTAGACGGCAACAATTTAAGCAATAAATTTGGATTAAACAATCCGTCGTAACGCACCATCAGGGGCGTACCGGTGTTTTAATCATATCCTGATGGTGCGTTACCTGTAAAAAATCCAACCTAAACCGATAAGTTGTCAAGGTAACGCACCCTACAAGTCACAAGATTACAGATTTAAACACAATTCTTTAAAGTTTTCGCCCCGGTGTTCAAAACTTTGATACTGGTCAAAACTAGCACAAGCTGGGGATAATAATACCACTTTCACGGGGAGTTGTTGACACATTTCTGCGGCTCGCTTGACAGCTTTGTCCATGGTTTCGACTATTTCGTAAGCTTCATAACCACATTCCTGTAACCGTTTACCGAAACTGGTAGCTGCATCTCCAATCAATAAAACTGCCGCTGCTTTATCCTTAATTTTCCCAATCCAAGCGGTATCATCTCCCTCTTTGGCTTCCCCCCCCGCAATTAAAATTACTGGTCCATTAACGGCTTTTAAACCCACTTCCGCTGCGTCATAATTGGTGGCTTTACTGTCGTTAATAAAATCTACTCCCAGATAGGTCTTGACAAATTCCAGACGATGTGGTACTCCCGTAAAGCTAGTTATCGCAGAGGCGATCGCACCCTTGTCGATTCCAGCCAACTTGGCAGCAGCCACGGCTAACAGCAGGTTTTGCTGATTATGGCGGCCTACCATTTTAAAGAGGGCAACGGGCAGGATTAATTCCCCAAATGCCGTTACCCAAGCGTCTTCGATGTAAACGCCGCGACTTGAGTCACAGAGCAAGTTGGCTTTACCTTTCACACTGGTCCAGTAGCTATTGCGCCAAGGTTCAATGCCCTTTTGTCGCAAGTAAGGATCATCTCCGTTAATTATCTGTTGGTGACAACGATTTAAAAGGGAAGCTTTAATTTGATAATAATTTTCGAGGGTTTTGTGACGATTGAGGTGGTCCGGTGTAAAAGTAGTCCAAACGCCAATTTTTGGTGCTAATGTTGGAGAAGCCTCGATTTGGTAACTGCTGATTTCCGCAATCACCCAATCCAGTTTATTTTCTTGTAAAGCCAATTCCGTGGCAGGATGACCAATATTGCCACAGGTGGGAGCGTTTAAACCTGCTGCTTGAAACATCGCACCAATTAAAGCAGTGGTGGTGGTTTTACCGTTTGTGCCGGTTATGCCAACCCAAGGAGTTTTGTTGAGGTAACGACCTGCTAATTCTAGTTCGCCGATGGTGTCAACTTTGAGTTTTCTGGCCATGGTTAGCAGGGGGCTGTCCCAAGGTACTCCCGGACTTACTACGATTAGATTAGGTAAATTTTCAGGTGTCAGGGTGGGTGTATAACCTAGTTTGACGGTTATGCCGATTTTTTCTAGCTCTTGTTGCGATGTTACTAAGTTGGGGGAGGTGTTGCGATCGCACAAAGTGACTTGATAACCATTTTTTTGCAATAATTTGGCGGCTGCTATTCCTGATTTTCCTAATCCAATAATATAAGCTTGGGTCATATTGTTCATTTTCAAGGGTTTTTTTTCATTTTAAACCAGAATGGTTAAAGTTCGTGTTTGCTTAGGCTTTGGGTTTTTCGTCTCACGCAAAGGCGCAAAGGCGCTAAGGTCGGAAAAATCATGGTTTTGGCTTTGGGTTTTTCGTCTCACGCAAAGGCGCAAAGGCGCTAAGGTCGGAAAAATCATGGTTTTGGTTTTTCTGTTGTTGTAGATTCTGTGCAGTATGCTTCGGGGGGATAGGTGGGTGTCTCGGTATTGTTGTTAATAATATAAAGGAATCTTGTTCTATATTCGTTTAATTGGTTGCGATAATTTTGCCCTCCTATGTCTTTCATTGATTGAATTATGTTTAATGCTTGTTGCCAATTTTCGGCGCAAATTGCTTGTTTTAAGTCTTGGTTTAAATAGTCGGGTTGACTATATTTTGTAATGTTGGCGATCGCTTTTTTGGCATATTTATCGGATGCTTTTCTGTAGGTTGCTCTGGTGAAATTATCTAAGGCTAATTGATAGTAATAATAGTTGCGACTTTTTTGTGCTTCTTTGACTAATTTATAGCCTTGTCTCATGTGGTAGTCATATAAATATAAGTCTAAATCGTTAATTGCTCCCTTTACTTTTCCTTGTTCTGGTTTAAGTTGTAAGGCTTTATCATAGTTAATTAAGGCGGTATGATAATGATAAATATTCCCTGTTTTTAAGCCTCTATTAATACCTTCATTGCCCATATTAATGTATTTATTATAAACAGTAATATCGGGTTTTGTTTCGGCAATAAAGATATAAGGAGCTGCTACTGGTGTGCTTGGTAAATGGCTTTCCAATTCTTGAAATACCTGTTCTTCTTGTGCTATTTCTGGATTTGCCAATGTCACACTGGGAATTCCCAAGATTAAGCTACAAATTGCTAGGGATAAGGATATTTTTTGTTTAATCATGATCTTATTTAAGTAAAAAGTAATTAATAATAAGTAAGCAGAAATATCACGGGTTCAAAAATCCGATTTTTTGATAAAATCGGATTTTTCAAAGGAGTTAGTTTTTGACAATCGCCCCAAAATCGGCTAAAATTCGGGCATGATTTCTCAATAATCCTAACAAGTTTAAACGATTTTGTCGAATCTCGGGATTGTCTGCTATGACTAAGACGCTATCTTCTCCGTCAAAAAAGTTGCTGACGATGGGGTTTATTTTTGTCAGACTATCGATTAATAATTGATAGTTATTTTCGCTTTTTGCTGTTTCTGTTTGAGGCAATAATTCCTGTAATGCTTGATAAAAGTCATTTTCAGATTCTTTCTCAAATAATTCGGGGTTGATTACGGCTTTGGGATCAAGGGTTTTGGTGTCTAAGTCGCCTTTTACGGCTAGTCTGGTGGAACGGTTAATCGTTTCGTAAATTTCCCCTAATCTACCGTTGTTACGGATTGATTGCAAATATTGCGCTCTATCTCGTACTTCTAACAAGTTAGTTAAGGCTCTTTCTTGATATTCGCCGTCGTTTTCCCCTAAAATTGCGTTTACTAAGTCGTAATCTATGTGTAATTCGTCTTGTAATAAGGTCCGCAATCTCTGCATAAAAAAGTCGGTTAAATTATTTAAGGGTGATTCTCTGTCTCTGTGGGTGATGACAAATTCTTTTGACCCTTGTTCTAATAATTCCGCTAAGTTAAGCAAAAGATTCCCATACCAGGTTACGTTAATGATGGCATTCGCTGCCCGTCTCAAGGCAAATGGATCGGACGAACCAGTCGGCAACATGCCCATGCCAAAGGTACTGACTAAGGTGTCAAGGCGATCGCTTATGCCCACAACTTGGCCAGCTAAGGTTTCTGGCATAATATCATTAGCACGAGCGGGTAAATAATGCTCAAAAATGGCTTTGGCTACGGTTTCTGACTCCCCACTGACGAGGGCATATTTTTCCCCCATTACTCCCTGTAATTCGGGAAATTCGTACACCATCTGGGTTACTAAATCAGCTTTACACAACATGGCGGCACTTTCAATTTCCTGCTGTTTAGTCTCATTTAATTTTAATTGAGCGCAGATTTGTTGGGCAATTTCCATCAGGCGATCGACTTTATCTTTCATTGTGCCTAATTCTTCGCCAAAGGTGACGTTTTCTAATTCGCGAAGGTAATGTTCTAAATGTTGATCGCAATCCGCTTTATAGAAAAATTTGGCATCAGCTAATCTTGCTCTAATTACTCTGGCGTTACCATTGGCAATTACGTCAGATTTAGCAGGATCGCCGTTAGAAATGGTGATAAAGTTTGGTAATAGGCGATTTTCGGCGTTTCTCAGGGGAAAATAACGCTGATGTGTCACCATCACGGTGGTAATAACTTCGGCGGGTAAATCGAGAAATTCGGGGTCAAATTGACCTAATACTGCGGTGGGATATTCGACTAAATTGGTGACTTCCTCTAATAAGTCGCTGGAAATCTCTGCTTCAGCTCCTAATTGTTGCGCAATGGTTTGAATTTGAGTTGCGATGGTTTCTTGACGCTGTTGCTGGTCTGGTTCAACATAAGCTTGGCGCAAGGTTTCCAAATAAGCGTCAGCATGGGGAATTATAACCGGAGATGGGTGTAATGTCCGATGGCCACGGGAAATATTCCCACTTTTCAGGGTTGTTGAACCAGTGGTAATTTCTAGAGGTAGGATTTCAGAATCAATTAGGGTAACTAACCAACGAATCGGGCGGGGAAAACGCAAATCTCCGTCTCCCCAACGCATAAATCTTCGACCTTCCAATTTACTCAGCCACTGGGGGACAAGTTCTTTTAAAATGTCGGTAATGGGAAGTCCGGGAATTTTTTTCTGAATAAAAACGAATGGACCTTTTTCGGTTTCTTTAATTTTTAAAGTTTCGATTTTTACCCCCTGTTTGCGCGCAAATCCTTCCGCTGCTGGAGTTGGTTTTGAGTCCTTAAAAGCAGCTTGAGCCGGCGGTCCTTTGATTTCCTCTTCTCGATCTGCTTGTTGCTCTGGAAGTCCTGTAATTAAGGCAGCTAAACGTCGTGGTGTCGCATAAATGGCGATCGCTTCTGGGGTGATGAATTGTTCTTGGAGTGTTTGGGTAATGCGAGTTTGCCATTGTTGAATGGCACTATCGACAAAATCGGCGGGTAATTCTTCTGTACCAATTTCTAATAAAAATGTTGTCATAATTGAGTATTTTTTCCTGATGTTACTTAATTTTATCGGGTTTTGTACCTAATCAAAATAGTTTACCTTAAAGTAAGTTAAGTAAGAGAAATCTGATTTCTATATAAAATAATCTTCACCTGTAATTATTATGAACACAAATACAAAAACTGTTTATCACGATAATTTATTTGATCGCTTTTTTATTGCTCTTTTTAGTCATAAAATGGCTCAAGCTCTGGGAAAAAAAAGCCAAAAACGAGGCTATGAGGGCTTCGTTGATTTATCTTTTCAAATTATGCGTGGCCGTAATGCTCTCCAACAACAACAGTTAGTGCAGGTTGTTTTAGGGTCCCTGATTCCTAGTTTAGCACTGAAACTGGTGCGTAAATTTTTTTCGCCAACCCAGTTGGTTTGTGAGTGGAATGCTTGGTTTGCGACGAAAATGTTTGAATGGTTGGTCGGGCCAACTCAGATGCAAGAAGTTGAGATAATTGGCGAAAATGGCGAAAAAAGAACCCAAAAAAGCCAAGTTTACATCGAAAAATGTCGCTATCTTGAGGATAGTGGCTGTGTCGGTATGTGCATCAATATGTGTAAAATGCCGACGCAAAAGTTTTTTACTGAAGAATTTGGCATTCCTTTGACCATGATTCCCGATTTTACTGATTTTAGTTGCAAGATGATTTTTGGCCAAGTTCCACCCCCTTTGGAGCAGGAGGATGCTTATCATCAACCATGTTTAACGCATACTTGCAACATGGCTCAACCCAACAGCAAATCATGTCCAAAAGTTCGCGAATAATAGACTTCTTGCACCAAGTCAGGTAATAGGTTTTTTAAGTAATAGGTAATAGGTAATAGGTAATAGGTTTTTAAGTAATAGGTAATAGGTAATAGGTAATAGGTAATAGGTTTTTAAGTAATAGGTAATAGGTTTTTAAGTAATAGGTAATAGGTTTTTAAGTAATAGGTAATAGGTAATAGGTAATAGGTAATAGGTAATAGGTTTTTAAGTAATAGGTAATAGGTAATAGGTAATAGGTAATAGGTAATAGGTAATAGGTAATAGGTAATAGGTATAAACTTTTAACTATCAACTATCAACTGTTAACTATCAACTGTTAACTATCAACTATCAACTGTTAACTATCAACTGTCAACTATTAACTGTGAACTATCAACTATCAACTATCAACTGTCAACTATCAACTATCAACTATCAACTATCAACTATCAACTAAATAATATTCGTAATATGGCATTGTAAAGCGAGAATGGTTGCGTTATCTTTTGCGCCATTTTCTAACACTTGTTCAATTACTTTTTCTACTCCTAAATTTATCTCCTGGTTATTAACAAATATTTCCGCTAATTCCGTGGCCGAAACTAAATCCCAAACTCCATCAGAACAAAGAAGTAAAATATCTTGATCTTCTAATTTTAGACTTAAATTTTTATAGGAATAACTTAAATCTTGGACATAACCCTGACTTAATTTTGGTTTACTTCCTAATGATTTAGTGAGGACATTTTTCTGGGAATGTGAGATACTTTGCTCATAACTAATATCACCTCCACTTAATAACATTTGTACTAAGGAATGATCTTCACTTAATTGACAAATCGCACCTTTTCTGATTAAATAAATTCGACTATCTCCCACATGAGCGATGAGTAATTGATTAGAAAAACCCCAAACTATACTTAAAGTTGTTCCACCATCCACCACTTGATTATTAATAGTTTGGTTAGCTTTTCCGACTAAATAAGTTAACCATTTTTGCTTATTTTCGATGGACTTTAAATCTGGTGGTATTGGTTCATTAATAACAGTATCCACCGCAATTTTACTAGCAACTTCACCTTCAGACATTCCTCCCATTCCATCAGCAACTACTCCAAAAATTTGAGTATCTGAATTATTATTTCTTTCATAACGAATACCAAAACTGTCTTCATTATGAAGACGATGTAAGGATAATCCCACGGTGGATTTACTGACAAAAGTCCAATCAATAATGGGCTTTTTAGATTGCTGACGAATGTCAATTAATAAACTTAGTAATTGAGATAAATAAAAACGTTCTTCAACCACCGGTGAGAGGGCAATTTTTAAGATTTGATAAAAGTGGGGAATTGGTTTAAGTTTAAGGTTAAAAATTTGGGATTGATCTAGCAATTCTTTGTGTAAACATTGATATAATAATGCTCCGATGGTATAGGTTGACATATTTTGATCAACTTTATTGCCCAAGGTTAATTCCGGTGCTGAATAAGTCCCTAATATTCCTGTATTTAAAATTTCTCCGACGCGATGAATGCTAGTTAAATCGTAAAATTGAATCGGATTTGTTACTTCGATAAATTGGGGTAATAATTCGAGAAAACACCATTCATGTTGATAAATATAGGAAAAACATTGGCATATTTGAATAATCAATGCTAAATATTCGTCTTGGCTATGGGGTTGTTTTAACCAGTAATCAAGGGTATTTTTTTCCTCTGGTAAATAAGTTAAGAGAATTAATTTTTCTGAATTATTTTCGGAGGAAAATTCGTCGTAATATTCTTCTTCTAAATAGTCATTAGTTTTTTTTGGTTCTTCCCATTTTAAGATTTTTTGAGTTTTTTGATCATCCCAAGGATCATCTTCCAGAATGGAGATATATTCTTGTAAAGGCTGAGCAGTTTTGGGTTTTAATATCTCTAAAGTATCTTTTTGTAAATTCTTTTGAGGAGAAAGATTAATTACGACTGAGTTTTCTTTTTGGGCTAATAATAATTTATTAAACATCCCATAATTGGGCAATTTTTCCCTTAATTGTAATTCGTAATTTAAACAACTGTCAATAGTTCCTACTCTGAGTAATCCTAGCTTATTTTTTTTGCCCTTTTGAGCTATTTTTACTTGAAAATAATGTATTTCAGGTGATAATAAACCTAAATATTTTCCGATTTCTAAGTTAAATTCATCTAATTCTAGGGTTTGTTTTTCTTCAATAATTAAGCTATTCGATAAATCATTCATAATTTATATATAGGTAAAAAGTTGATTATTTTAATGTGTTTAAACAGAAAAAACTAATTTTTTCTCCATTTGTTTCGTCTTATGTTCAAAAACACAAGCAATTTTAATAAGCTAAATTTCTGGAATTGAGTCCTTATTTTGTTTGACAATTAAACGGAGTATTAATTGTCTTTTTGTTGTTCTTAAAACCGTGTCCTTAATAATATTTAATTTACCATTAAATACAAAAAAAATCAATAATTTTTAAAGTAATTTATCTCATCAATTTATCAATTATTCGGTTAAACTTAACAGATAATTCTGAAAAATAAGACACTTTATTGTTATTATCAAACCGAGATAGCATTTTCTGATTAAATGTTATCTACCCCTCACCCCCCTACCCACCACCAACCAAAGGGAGAGGGGGAAAGAGAGGTAAAATGTCAACTAAAAATGCTATAAGTAAGGACTATTTTTTACTCCTTTATTTTTAAAGTGATTGGCTCTTTGATCTTGGTTATTTTTTTAAAATCTACTTGAACTGTTTTGTACATTTCCTTTTAAGCTTGGTGATTTATTCTTATTGCATTAAGACAATTATTAATTGATTTTAACATGAGATGGTTACTCATTTTAACAGTTAAATGGCCTATAATTCCTAACAATTGATAATTCTGTTAGTTTGAAATTGGGCACTGAAGGCCTGAATTTAAAGTTATTTGAGAAATTTTAACTTGAAAAACCAATCGTTTACAGTTATTTCACGGCAACTCAAATTATTGGGTTATTAAGCTTACTGCAAAAAAGATCAATGTGCCTGATTTTAGTTCTTAGTAATTCTTTCAATTTTTAATATTTAATGAACTATAATTAATAAGTTGAACTCATCTTAATTATCTTCCTTTTATTTGGGAAAGTTCATGAGACATTTTGGTGTTAATTAGATGTAATTATCCCGAATCATCTAATCATATTTTTTCGGTAAAATCTCGTTAATTAATTATTATTAATTAACAAATTTGTTAACTTTTTTGCCTAATTTTTTGAGCTAAAATGTCTAAATTTAAAAATCAATTAAGTCCTCTCATTTATTAAATTCAGTTTCGATAAAGTGCTAATAATATCTCAGTTTTTTGGCTTTATTTTTTGCTTCCATTTTAGTTAAATTTTTAGGTTAATAAATTTTCGACAATATCTTTTTTATCAAAGTAACTTAACTGAGCTTTTCTCTTTAAATTTAACGGCCAAGGATTCGGTAAATTAGCAATAATTAACTGGTAAAATTTTCCTTGTCTTCTCTTACTAAGATAACTTATTTTCCCTTCATTCACTCCCATTTGGTAGTTACTTTTTAGGTAAAAAAAATACCGTCAATAATTAATTATTCTAGTTTGTTTGTTAAATCCTCATTTTTTTTGGGGACAAGTAACGGATTCTTAAAAGAACCACACCTAGGTTATTTGGGACTAAAGTGCAACGAAAAACTGAGTCGAAAGGGGAAAATGATGCTAAAATTTGCTTAAAATTATGCCAAGATCAGGGATAATTATCTTATATTTCAACATTGACAAAATCAATGAGTAATTCACTTAATGTACCGCCAAAATCAGTTAATAAAATCGTAATTCCCCTCTTTATTGTAGTTTGGCTATCTATGATTGGGGTTGCTGTGTTTGGTTTGACAGCCTTAATTAATCCTGGTAAATTAGATTCCCCGGAAAATGCACTCAATCAATCTGTCTCAAAAGTTCCTCAACCTCCCACCGAATTAGAATTACCAGACATAACAGAAGAAACCAAAAAAGCTGGTTTATCTTTTCTCACTTTAATGATGCTTTTAATAGCTTGTTCTGGTGGTTCTTTATTGGTAACTTTTGCCTTAAAATATCTAGTAACATCTAAACCAAAAAAACTGACAATTAAGAACAAAAAAAGAGTCAATAATACTAGAGTAACTTATTCTAAAAAGGGAAAAAAACGCCCAATTAACAAACAAATTATTCCAGAAAATCCAGCAATTAAGGATACCATTAATCAAGAACCAATTATAACAGTAATTGCTCCCCAAGAATCCACTCCTGTTGAAGTGCGATCGCCCACATTAGCCGAAACATTGGATTTGCGAAAACGTCGCTCTCTCATATCCATTATGCAGGATAATTAAAAACTAAACCATTATTTTCTCACACTACTTTTGTTATGATTTTAGACTCGAAAGGACGTTTATTTGGCAAGATTAGCATCTTAGATTTAGGTGCAGCTTTAGTAATTTTATCAGTGATTATTGGCATATTTTTCTTGCCAGGAAAAACTGGTTCGATCGCCCAAGTAAATATAGTGACTAAACCGGTAGAAATAGACTTATTAATTAAAGGATTGAGTGTAAAACAACCTAAAGTTTTAATTGATAAAATGTTAAAAGATAAGAAAGTCAATTTAATTATTCGTAATGAACCCTATGGAAATATAGAAATTGTTGACGTTCAAATTGTGCCGAGTATTCTGGTGATTACTCAACCAGATGGTTCAGTAAAAGAAATTGAAGATCCGCGCACTGAAAATCGTTTAAGTTCAAGTATGACCATGACCTTAAAGGGAAATGCGCAAATAACTGATGATGGTCTCGTAATTGCGAATCAAAAGCTGAAAATCGGCACTACTGTTGAGTTAGACGCTTATGATTATAACTTCAGAGGCAGTGTAATTGAGGTTCGTGTCAAATAAGAAGCGAAGCGGTCGGGTTTATTGAGTGGGTAATCAAAAGAAGCCTTGAAAAAAGAGGATTTTTCTTAAAGATTCTTAATGAAGATTGCCAGATTTTGTTAATATGAATACCAATTGAGGACCTTTAGCAAAAATTAATCACCTAAATGAGCAAAAAACAAATTGTAGTAGCCCCCTCTATCTTATCTGCTGATTTTAGCAACTTAGGAGCAGAAATTAAGGCTGTTGACGAAGCAGGCGCAGATTGGATTCATGTTGATGTCATGGATGGCCGTTTTGTACCCAATATTACCATTGGTCCTCTGATTGTTGATGCAATTCGTCCCTACACCAAAAAGCCCCTCGACGTACATTTGATGATTGTTGAACCAGAAAAATACGTAGCTGACTTCGCCAAAGCAGGCGCTGATATTATTTCTGTTCATGCTGAACATAACGCCTCTCCCCACTTACATCGCACTTTAGGGCAAATTAAAGAGTTGGGGAAACAAGCAGGTGTTGTTCTGAATCCTTCTACACCCTTGGAGTTGATTGATTATGTACTCGAATTATGCGATCTTGTCTTAATTATGAGTGTTAACCCCGGATTTGGCGGTCAAAGCTTTATCCCCGGTATGATTCCCAAAATTCAAAAATTGCGCCAAATGTGTGATGAAAGAGGCCTTGATCCTTGGATTGAGGTAGATGGTGGACTCAAACCCGCTAATACTTGGCAAGTGTTGGAAGCAGGAGCGAATGCTATCGTTGCTGGATCGGCTGTTTTCAATGCTCCCGATTATGCGGCCGCTATTGAAGGTGTCCGCAATAGCAAACGCCCTTAAAGGGAAGTAAGAAGCAAGAAGTAAAAAGTAAGAAGTAATCAGAAGCTTTTTACTTTTTACTTTTTACTTGAACTAAAATTATCAGGTTTTATGAGCAAACTTAATATTTCTTTATCTATTTTTCAGAAAACAAACCTTTAATGGTGTTAATTTCTGGGAAAACACTTAAAATTTTCTCATAATTAAGCCCTTAATCTTAAGATAAATTCATCTAAAAATTAATTAAATAAAACGTTTCAATAAAAATAATTTGTACTATAATAAGGACAATCAAATAAACAGTAAAGCCGAAAAAAAACATTTAATCAGGACGTGGTAATATCCGCCCCACATCCTCCCCAATTGTTATTTGATGGGGCTTTTAGCGGTAATAAACCAATGGATACTAAATATTTCGATGAATATCTGGAACAGTTAAAAGAATGGCAAGACAAGTTTTTTGAAACTTGGGCTAACAGTTTCCCTGATGTGAAAGAAGGGGTAAAATTACCAGAAAATACGGAAAAAACCCTGAAGTTTCAAGAAGAATTGGTTGGCACTTATTTAGAAACACAAAAGAAAACCACTGATTTATTATTAGATAGCCAAAAACAATTTTGGAATCAGTATTTTGATGTCATGAAAAAAGCAACCACGCAACCAGCAAGTTAAAATAGGTTTTTTTTCAAGCAATTAATTAGAGTCCTCAAATGCTTATTTTGAGGGCTTTTTACGTCTTTAAATAACAAGATCGGGTAAAACCCTTAAGAAGTCATCTTCTCTATAGCAATCCTAAATAGGTTGTAAAAAAATGTTTTCACCAAACCCCTTACTGTAGAGACGTTGCATGCAACGTCTCTACACAACGATATATGATTGCTATATACCTGAAAATTTACCTTTTCACCCGACTCTAAATATTTGAATTAATTATTTATTAATAATAATTAATCGCTAATTACCATTTTTTATAGGCTAAAAATTTGCCACACATAGTAACTTTAACACGATCGCCGTTCGGGTCTTCAATCTTATCAACATCAAGGGTAAAATCGATCGCACTCATAATTCCATCGCCAAATTTCTCTTGAATTACATCCTTTAAAGGAAGGCCATAAACCTGCATAATTTCATAAAAACGGTAAATCAAAGGATCAGTAGGAATAACAGGATCAAGACAACCCTTAACGGGGGGAATAGTTAGCAACTGTGCTAATTCCAAAGGAAGGTCTAATAAAGTTACTAATTTTTCGGCTTCATCTTGGTTTACAGTTGCTTGACGGTAAAAAACAGCTGCGATCCAGACCTCATCTTGTCCAAATTCTTTTTCCAAATCGGCAAAAGTGATTCCTTTTTTTCGTTTTGCGGCTAATAGTTGTTCGGTAATTTGTGCGATCGACATTTGAGTTAAATCCTGCTTAGTTTTGGCAATTCAAAAGTTAGTATGAAACAAAATAATTGCTGAAGTTGTAACAAATTTTACAGAAATAAAAGATAATAATATTTATTACTTATAGCACTTTCTGATTAAAGGTGAGATACCCCTCACCCCCCTACCCCCCAGAATCAAGGGGAAAGAGAGGCCAAATGTCAACTGAAAATGCTATATTAGGGTTTACGGAAAAAAGCTGACAGCTATGTAGATCAAGACTTTCAAGTTAGTTGGACTTGAATTAAGTGCAAGGATTTCAACAAATAATCGTAAAAAACCTTACATTTACGGGGATTAATCAAGATTTTTGCTCGTCAAAAGACCCGGTCAAACTATCAACTATCAACTATCAACTATCAACTCGCCCTCACCAGCCATTTATTCAGTAAACCCTATATTACCTATCCTTAATGGTTGCGCCAAAATCCTTAATTAATAAATCTTTCAACACGGATTTAATGTCATCACAGGGGATACTTTTTTCGGTGAGAGAACCAAGTTTAGCACCATGACCAACCTTACCTCCCGTAAATAAATTGACACCTTCGACTACCTTGCCATCTTTTTTCGCTTTCGTACCCATTAAACCGATATCAGCAGCTTGGACTTGTGCGCAGGAGTTAGGGCAACCTGTCCAGTGAATCCGCACTCTTTCGGGAATATTTAGCTCATTATCCAACTCTTTTGCCAATTTTACCCCCCTTTCCTTGGTTTCGATGAGAGCAAAATTGCAATAACGCGCCCCTGTACAAGAAATCAAAGAACGGCTTAAAGGGGAGGGATTCGTCGAAAAACGCTGTAAAAGGGGCTCAGTTAAAAAAGCGTCGATATTTTCATTGGCAACAAAAGGAATAATCGCATTTTCTTCCACTGTTAAGCGAATTTCGCCATTTCCATAAACGTCAGCTAGGCGCGCTACTTCAAACATTCCTTCCGCATCAAGACGGCCAGCTGGAATATGCAACCCAATGTAGCTGTAACCTTCCTGTATTTGAGGATGAATACCAATGTGATCTCGTTTTTCCATGGTAATCTCGTCTTTAGGTGCAGCATTGGCCAGGGTTTTGCCCAATTCCTGCTCCACAACGGTGCGGAATTTTTCCATGCCCCATTTATCAACTAAGCACATAATACGAGCTTTGGCGCGATTTTCCCGCAAACCTTCACTCAGTCCATTTTTGCTATAAACCATCAAGATGGCGCGACACAAGTCGATGACCTCATCATTAGGCGGAACCCAAACGTCCATTGGTAGAGCCTCTGCGCAACGTTGGGCGGATAAATAACCACCAATCAGCACGTTAAAACCGAATTCTTCGTCTTTAAAGGCGGGAATAAAGGCAATATCGTTAATTTCTGCGTGAATCGAGTTATCCCTCGCTCCATCTATCGCTATATTCAATTTACGGGGTAAATCGCTAAATTCATAACTACCTTGGCCATGGTTGGTAATCATGTTTTGCAATTTGTAGTTTAATTCTCTGGTGTCAAATAATTCATGGGGGTCAATTCCGGCCACAGGAGAACCAGTCAAGTTGCGAATATTGTCCATTCCTGATTGCAGTGAAGTCATTCCCACCGCGTCTAATTGCTGCAAAATTGCCCCAATGTCCTCTAAACGAATCCCTCTTAATTGAATATTTTGACGAGTTGTGATGTCGGCGCTACCATCATTACCATATCGTTGAATAATATTAGCAAGAGTTTGCATTTGCTGACTATTTAAAACGCCGTTGGGAATGCGCAACCTCATCATAAATTTCCCCGGAGTTACTGGCCGAAAAAAGATACCTAACCACTTTAAACGAACGATTAAATCATCTTCATTCATGGCCTCCCAACCAATTTTGGCAAAATGTTCTAGCTCTTGTTTAACTTCTAAGCCATGTTTTTGCGCTTTTATCTGTTCGATTTTATTTAACTTTACTTTCTTTTCTGCAGCAACAGTCATGCTGTTAACCTCATTTATTACTATATTTATTTCTTGTAATTTAAGAGGTGTAACTAGATTAAATTGTAATTTTGGTTACAAAAATTTTTTCAATTTGCGTTTATTGCATTGATTCAAGCGAAAGTTGCATTTACAAACTGAGAAATCCGATTTTTGGGGAAAAACCGGATTTCTCAGATCGATTTTTATTAAAAAATAACCACAAGTTACAAATTTCCTTAACTGTTTTCTTGGTAAGGTTCACCTTCAAAGGGTTGCACGCCAACTTCGGGATATTGATCATCATTTGGTCCAAATATGCGAGCGAAAGCTGTCCAAATATATTCGCTAACATCGGCGATAATTTTGCTGATATTCATAACCTTTTCCTCCAGACAACAACGTTTATAGACAAGTTCTAATTAAAATCTAATTAGTTAACTTCTTTTTCTATATTCTTATTATCTACTATAAAATGAGAATTTACTAGCCTTTTACATAATTGTTTTAACTTTTTTATATTTCTTTATATTTTACTTACTTTTTATTAAGTTTTATTACTTTTTATCACGTTTTTTTAAGCAGTAAAACCTTGAAACCCTAACAATTAAGGCTTTAAACTTTCTCTAACTGTATCGTAAGTAACAAAACACCCCTTGACAAATTATCTTGTTTCTACCACAATAATAGTATAAATTACCATAAAAGAAAATGGCATCATTAACTTTTTCACCTGAAGACTATAGCTTGTTGAGTGCTTTTTAGATATGGGAAGGAATTTAGTGCTGGTTTACCAGATTTAATGATGTTTTTGTCTCACGCAAAGTCGCAAAGGCGCAAAGTTAGACTTGTCTGTTTATGCAATAATTTTGGGTTTAGTTTTTTATGATCAAAGTTGCTCTTTTTGGTACGAGTTCTGATCCCCCTACTTTAGCTCATTATTCGATTTTACGGTGGTTGGCTACACATTATGATTATGTTGCGGTCTGGACTTCTGATAATCCTTTTAAGTCCCATTTTTGTGACCTTGAAAATCGTGCTTTTATGCTTAAATTAATGATTGAGGAGTTACATGATTATCATTTTTTTAATGTTAATTATTATCCTCAATTGAGTCATTTAAGAAGTTTGATTACTGTTCAAAATGCTAAGGCTATTTTTGACTCTCAGGCTATTTTTTTCTTGGTTATTGGTGGTGATTTAATTTCACAAATTCCTCGCTGGTATAAGTCTGAGGATTTGTTAGCCCAAGTTCAGTTATTAATTATTCCCCGTTTTGGTTTTTCTCTTGACCAAAATGATTTACAAGTTTTGACAAATTTAGGAGCTAAATATACGATTTCTTCTTTTGTTCCTCCGGAAATTTCTTCTAGTTTTTATCGAGATTCTAAACAGGATAATCTGTTAACTTTGGCGGTACAATCCTATATTAATGATCATAATTTATATTTGTGAATATGTTAGAAAAGCAATCTATTAAGATTACTGAATTAGCCGATTTTAAGGTCGGTGTTGATAATGTTATTTTTTCGGTGGATTCTGAGCAGAATCGTCTCTTAATTCTCTTAGTTAAAAGAAAAGAAGAACCTTTTTTAAATCGGTGGAGTTTACCCGGTACTTTAGTTCGTCAAGGTGAATCTCTCGAAGGTGCTGCACATCGCATTTTAGCTGAAAAAATTACGGTTAATAATCTATATTTGGAACAATTATATACTTTTGGTGGTCCAAATCGTGACCCTAGAGAATTACCTGATAGTTTCAATGTTCGCTATTTATCTGTTAGTTATTTTGCTTTAGTTCGTTTTGAAGATGCCAAATTACTCAGAAATAATGGTTATAATACTTGTTGGTTTCAATTTCAGGAATTGCCAAGTTTGGCTTTCGATCATCAACAAATTTTAGACTATGGTTATCGTCGTTTACGCAATAAATTAGAGTATAGTCCCATTGTTTTTGATGTTTTACCTTCTGAGTTTACTTTGCATGATCTTTATCAATTTTATAGTACAATTTTAGGAGATAATTTTACCGATTACTCTAATTTTCGTGCTAAGTTATTAAAGTTAGGTTTCTTACATGATACTGGTATGAAAGTTATTAAAAATGCTGGCCGACCAGCCACTTTGTATGAATTTAATCAAGGTGCTTTTGCTCCTTTAAAAGATAAACCTTTATTATTTATTTAGAGAAGTTATGAAAATAGGAATTGCTCAATTAAATCCCCTTGTTGGTGATATTTATGGTAATGCTCAAAAAATTTTAATTTTTGCTGAAAAGGCTGCTAAACAAGGTGTTCAGTTGTTATTAACTCCGGAATTATCTCTATGTGGATATCCCCCTAGGGATTTATTGTTAACTCCTCATTTTGTCGATTTAATGGCCAGGGAATTACAAAATTTAGCTGCTTTATTACCTGAAAATATAACTGTTTTAGTTGGTACTATTACTCCGAATCATGACGCTTTTTTACATGGAGAAAAAAGTTTATTTAATAGTATTGCTTGTTTGAAAAAAGGTAAAATTGAACAGGTTTTTCATAAGCAACTTTTGCCGACTTATGATGTTTTTGATGAAGATAGATATTTTGCTCCCGGTGAACAACTTAACTGTTTAATTTCTTTTTTAGATCAAGAAAATTCCTTGACTATTGGTGTTACTATTTGTGAAGATTTATGGAATGATGAACAGTTTTGGGGGAAACGTAGTTATAAGGTTAATCCTCTGGAAAATTTGGCTAAGTTAGGTATTAATTTAATTGTGAATTTATCTGCTTCTCCCTATCGTGTTGGTAAACAAAAATTGCGCGAATCTATGTTACATCATGCAGCAACTCGTTACCAAATTCCAATTATTTATACTAATCAAGTTGGTGGTAATGATGATTTAATTTTTGATGGTTCTAGTGTCGCTTTTAATTCTCATGGTGAGATTATTTCTCGCGCTAAATCTTTCGCTGAAGATTTATTTTTTGTCGAATTTAATCAGGAAATTGCAGATTTAATTTCGCCCAATAATCAATCTCAAATTCATCTTTTACCTGTCACAGAAGAAGAAGAAATTTGGTCCGCTTTGGTCCTAGGTGTGCGCGATTACTGTCAGAAATGCGGCTTTTCTAAGGTCCTTTTAGGCTTAAGTGGTGGGATTGACTCGTCATTGGTGGCGGCGATCGCCTCGGAAGCTGTTGGTCCAGCCAATGTCCTAGGAGTATTGATGCCATCTCCATACAGTTCAGATCACTCTATTTTTGACGCTGAAGCACTTGTCACCAATTTAGGTATAAAAAGCGAAAAACTGGCAATAGCCACAGCTATGGACGTTTATGACCAGATTCTATCCCCTTTATTTGCCAATACCACCTTTGGCATAGCTGAAGAAAATATCCAGTCGCGCATTCGGGGTAATTTATTGATGGCGATCGCCAACAAGTTTGGTTATTTATTACTTTCGACGGGGAATAAATCAGAAATGGCGGTTGGTTACTGCACCTTATATGGTGATATGAATGGGGGATTAGCCGTAATCGCCGACGTGCCAAAAACTAAGGTATTTTCTATTTGTCAATGGTTAAATCAACATAAAGAAATAATCCCAAATAACGTATTAATTAAACCCCCCAGTGCGGAGTTAAAACCCGGTCAAGTGGATCAAGATTCCTTACCACCTTATGAAATCTTAGATGACATTTTAGACCGGATAATTCATCAGTATCAATCACCCCATGAAATTATCGCGGCGGGATACGATCAAGAAATAGTGAATAAGATAATCAAGTTAGTAATTAGAGCGGAATTTAAACGCAGACAAGCTCCTCCCGGATTGAAAATTACAGACCGCGCTTTCGGTACAGGGTGGCGAATGCCCATCGCTATGCGGTATCCATTATAAGGCTCTTTGTTGCGCTAAAGCGCTAAAGCGCAACAACAAACCTAAAAATTTACTCGTCAATAATTGCCTCTCTATCTAATAGTAATAGGTTTCTAAGTTGGTCCGTATCTAATTCCGTTAACCAATTTTCTCCTGCATCGACAGTTTGTTCAGCAAGCTGTTTTTTGCTTTCAATCATGTCATTAATTCGCTCCTCAAGTGTACCGGTACAAACGAATTTATGCACCTGTACATTACGTTTTTGACCGATACGAAATGCCCGATCTGTGGCTTGATTTTCTACAGCAGGATTCCACCATCGATCAATATGAAATACATGATTTGCGCGAGTTAAATTTAATCCTGTGCCACCTGCTTTGAGGGATAAAATGAAAATGGGCGGTCCGTTGGGATCATTTTGGAAACGATCAACCATTTCTTCCCGTTGTTGACGTTTAGTTGCTCCATATAAAAATAAGACCGAAACTCCTAATTTCTTTTCTAAATAGGGTTGCAGCATTTTTCCCCATTCAGAAAATTGGGTAAAGATTAGGGTGCGATCGCCTTCACTGACTATTTCTTCCAACATTTCTTCAAGGCGCAAAAGTTTACCTGATCTACTACTAAAATTTTGTGAAGAATTACTTGACTTGATTAAGTCAGGATGATTACATAATTGTTTTAATCTTAATAGGAGAGTGAGAATTTTTCCGCGTCTAGCAATTCCTTGAGTTTCATCAATTTCAGCAAGGGAAGAATCGACTAATTGTTGATATAATTGGGCTTGTTCTAAAGATAACCCACAAAAGACATTCATCTCCTGTTTTTCAGGTAAATCTTGAATAATATTTTGGTCAGTTTTTAATCGACGTAAGATAAAAGGTTGGACTAAAGAGCGTAAAGTTTGTAAGGATTCTTGGTCCCCATATTTTTCAATGGGAATAGCAAAACGACGCTGAAAAAACTGTTTATTACCCAAGAAACCGGGATTTAAAAAGTCTAAAATGGACCATAATTCGGTGAGACGATTTTCCACAGGAGTACCAGTTAAAGCTATTCTAAAATCTGTGGGTAAATTTCGCACTGCTTGGGACTGTTTTGCTGCGGAATTCTTAATATTCTGTGCTTCATCTAAAACGACAGCTTGCCAGTTTATTTTTTCGAGGGTTTTTAAATCCCGATAAACCAGAGAATAACTGGTAATTACTAAGTCTTTTTGCTGAACAGTTTTGTGAAAATCCTTTGCTTTTTCTCGTTGATCTCCATGATGAATTAATGTTGAGATACTCGGGGCAAATTTATGTACTTCTCTTTCCCAATTTCCTAACACAGAAGTAGGACAAACTAAGATAATTGGTTTTTCTAAGGCCTTTTCTGCCTTTAATTTTAGGATAAATGCTATTAATTGAATTGTCTTACCTAAACCCATATCATCAGCAAGACAAGCGCCCAAACCCCAACGTTCAAGGAAGCTTAACCAACTAAAACCTTTAATTTGATATGGTCGTAATTCTCCTTTAAATTCTTTTGGTGTCGGTAATAATTTTAATGCTTGATTGTTAGTCAAATTATTAATTAATTCCTGTAAAATCCCCGAAGCTTCAAAGTTTACGACTGGTAATTTGGCAATAGTTTTAGCATCTCCCGTGCTAAATCTTAAGGCATCTTCCACTGAGAAATTAATAATTTCTGCCTGATTACTAAATACAGATTGAGCTGCTTTGACATCCGTAGGTTGTAAGGCAATCCATTGACCATTTATTTCGACTAATGGTGATTGTTTTGCCAGCAATTTTTCAAACTCAGATTGAGAAATTGTCTGCTCACCGACGGCAATTTCTAACTTATAATTTAGTAAGCTTTTTAAGGTTAATCTTTGTCCTTTTTTCTGGTTAACTTCAGCACTAATTTTAATACCTAAACGCTGTTCTCCTGTACCATTAGCCAACCCCGGTGGTAAAATTACACCTAAACCATTATCTTGTAATTGCCAAGCGGTAGCTCGGACAAATTGATATACTTCAATGGGGTTAAGTTCACATTCCATTGGTTGAGGTTGTAATAGGCTTTCTGCTATTAATTGATATATTTTGCAAGCAAGTCCTAAACCTTTTAAAAATGTCTCTTGGGGTTGGTCAATTACCCTGTTATTAAATACCATTTGTTCCACCGGATTAGCCCAAATTATGGCAGCATCTATGATAAAATTTGGGTCATCTAATGCTTGTAAACTATAGCGCAATGTCCAATCAAAATTACTTTTTTGTGTATCTTTAATCGGAGGAGTTAAGGATACACAAACTCGATACTGATTTTTACCCAAATTTGTATTATTTTCGTTAACTAAATAATCTTGAAGGGGTAAAGTCCAATTTAATAAAGCTGTTTCTAAACGTTTAATATTTTTGCTGTCATCTTGATAGGTTGTTTGCGTTTTTGTTAAGGAAGTTAACCAGGGTTGTAGGGGAGTTTTTTTCAGCGAAATATTATTAATATTTAAAAATGTCCGCAATTTTGTATCTAAAATAATACTCAATCCTTGTAATAATAACTGAGTCGAATCCTGATAATTACCATCAGTAAGATAACAACGACAACTATCAGGAATTACCCGGATAAATTTAGCTAAACGAGTTTGATCTATGGTACTATCTAACAGGGGTTGCCAAATACTTTTAGCTTGATTTTCCCCCAGGGAAGCAATACCGGGTAAATATTTATTTCTTACTAATAAATCGAGACTCCAACGATAAATATGAGTCCAAAAAATGACATCTGCACCTAAATAATTATCCTGAGTTTGTACTGCATTTAAAGGTAATTTGGCTAACAAATTAATCGCTTCTTTGGGTGATAATTTAAAACCTTGTACTTCCCAATTAGCTAATTTAATGGATTTTAATGACTCCAAATTATTACTAAAAATGGGACTAATTGATTTACTTCTCGGTTTACTTTTACTAGGAATAGTAATAATTTCGTTGTGCCATTGTTCCCTAGGAAAATCAGATTTTAATTGCTGTTGTGCTAAGAAATTTTGCAAATCCTTCTGTAACATATTAAAAGGATGCAAATTAATCGTATCCTCCGTAAATTTTTGCTCCGTAAGAGTGCGCCAAATTTCTCCCCAAATAAAGAAATAACTCTCATTGTTTGTAATAATCCAACTACCATGAAGAATCGACATAATATATTAACCAATAAATTTTAAAAAATACATTTTACTCTAACCCCAACCATCTCCCACGGGAAGAGAAAGTTGAGAGAAAAAATAAAAAATGACCATAAATTATTACAATCTAATCAAAAAATTAGCTGTAAATTGTTTGAAAATTGAAACTTAATCGTAACATAATTTAATACTATTAACTAATAGCAAAATTAAAAATTTTATGCCAAAATAAAATCAGAATCGCCCCAAAAAATTAAAGTCATGAGTAATCTAAATTTTCGCCCCCAAGGTTATGAAATTAATCAAGAATTAAGCCGAAATTCGGGCCGAATCACCTATTTAGCGAAGGATATTCAACACGATTTCCCAGTCATTATCAAGCAGTTTCAATTTGCGGATTTTGGCTCAAATTGGCAACAATACGAGGCACATCAACGAGAAATAGAGCTTTTGAAGTACCTTGATCACCCTAGCATCCCTCGTTATCTCGATGATTTTGAGACGGAAACTGGTTTTTCTCTAGTGGAAGAATACATAAATACTGGTTCTTTAGAGCCACCTCGGCATTTTACCCCAACGGAAATTAAGCAAATTGCACAGGAAGTCTTAAAAATTCTCGTTTATTTACAGGACAAAAAACCGCCGATTTTTCACGGTAATATTAAGCCTGAAAATATTTTAGTCGATCGCCTCGGTACAATCAAGGTTTATCTGGTGGGTTTTGGCTTAGAAGGTCAAAATCCAGGAACATTGGGGTTTATGCCACCAGAACAAATGTTCAAACACTCGTTGACTCCCGCTTCGGATTTGTATAGTTTGGGGGCAACTTTGATTTGCCTATTAACAGGGGTAAAAAGCTCTGACATTGGTCAATTAATAGACGACACCTATAATTTTAATCTCGAAAGCTTGAAAAGTAGACTAGATAAGCGTTTCATTGATTGGCTCAAGAGAATGGTAGCTCCGCAAGTCAAGCATCGTTTTCCCAGTGCCGCAGTTGCTTTACAGGCCCTAAAACCACTTCCGGTGGTGTCTAAACCTAATATTTTCAGCAAATTAATCGACACGACTTCCCCGAAAATTTGGCCACCACTGATTGGAATTGCAACATTTAGTTTTGCGGTAGCCTTAAGTAGTGTCTTAACGACAAGTCCACCTCCTGAAAGGGTGTTCAATGACAGTGGTTTTTCTAGCAATGCCGTTGAGCGTTTGTTAACGACAGGAGAATGCTCAAATTGCGATTTTCAAGGGGTAGATTTGAAAGCCATGAATCTTGAAGGTTCAATTTTGTCCATGAGTGATTTTTCAGCAGCGAAGTTGCAGGGTGTCAAGTTGCAGGGGGCGGTATTGAAGTTGACTAATTTCCCGGAAGCGAATTTACAGGGTGCCAGTTTACAGGGCATTGCGTCAGAAAAAGCCAATTTTAAGCAAGCAAATTTACAGGGTGCAAATTTTCAAGGAGCATCATTGCAGGATGCTGATTTTCAAGGAGCATTTTTACAGGGAGCATACTTGGCGAGTGCATCACTAGATCAGGCAAATTTACAGGAGGCAAATTTACAGGGGGCAAATTTGGAAAATGTTTCTTTGCGTTATGCTGATTTGACTAAGGCTTTTTTAAATAATACTAATTTTCAAGGTGCTAATTTAGAGGAGGCCAATTTTGAAGGAGCTTACTTAAATTCGGCGGATTTAACTAATACCAATTTACAATATTCTAACTTGCAAAATACTAATTTAGAAGGCGCAAATTTAAGTAATTCTGATTTAACGGGAGCAGATTTAACTAATAGTTATTTGGTGAATGCTGACTTGAGAAATGCTAATTTAACTGGTGCAAATTTAACAGGTGCTGATGTGCGCAATGCTAATTTTGAGGGTGCAATCATGCCAGATGGAAGCAGATTTATTCAGTAAATATAGCTTGGGTAACAATTACCCAAGCTGTTTTTTATTTATTCAGGTATTGACAAAAGCTAAATTTAGCCCTCATGGCTAAGAAGTTCAGCGCAAAAAAAACGGTGGGATTTGGGTTGAGAAATCTGATTTCTTTTTTTTTTGCTATTAAATAATCAGCTTAAATTGCTGGTCTAAATCTTCCTTTAAATCTTGCTCAATTGTGTTACAGACATGGGTTAAACTCCTAGTTATAAATGTTTTTTAAAAACAGGGAAATTTTCAAATTATTCCCCATTTTTTTTTGTTCATTTACCAGTAATGCACAAAAGTGTTAATTTGTCAAGGCTTCGATCGCCCTCAACCCGAACAAATCGGATTTGCGGCCCAACTTTCGAGTTAAATGATCAAATTAGAGGTACAAATCCGATTTTTTAATTAAGGATTAGGAATAAAACCAAAAACCTTGGCCAACCCCCCTAAAATAGCCAAAATAAAACCAATCAAAACACCACGATTAATAAACTCTTGAAAATCCAATCGCTTATCTAATCCGTCAATTTTTTCTTCAATGCGCTTAAGTTCTCCTTTTAATTCACTTTCTAAACGAACTTGACCAATTTCTAATTTATTTAAACGTTCGTCAATTTTATCTATTTTTTGGTCAATTTTAACCAAAATCTCTTTTAAATCCTGTTCGATCATTACAGACATGGGTTAAACTCCTAACTACAAGTATTTTTTGAAAAAAACAGGGAAGTATTAAATTTATTCCCCATTTTTTTCTTCATTTACCAGTAATGCACAAAAGCGTAAATTTGTCAAGCAAACAAAAATCGGATTTCTGAAAATTTAAGGATTACCAACTAATCCGAATAACTTAGCTAATCCTCCTAAGATTGCCATAATAAAACCAATTAAAACACCACGATTAATAAACTCTTGAAAACCCAATCGCTTATCTAATCCGTCAATCTTTTCTTCTAATCTTGCTTGACCAACTTCTAATTTATTCAAACGTTCATCAATTTTGTCAAAACGTTCATCAATTTTGTCAAAACGCTGGTCAATCTTTTCAAATTGCTGATCAATCTTTTCAAATTTTTCTTCAAATCTTCTTTCAAAATTAGAAAATTTTTGATCCAAATATTCTCTCAAATCCTGCTCAATTGTTACAGACATAAGGTAAACTCCTAACTAGAATGTTTTTTAAAAAAACAGGGAAGTATTAAATTTATTCCCCATTTTTTTCTTCATTTATCAGTAATACACAAAAGCGTAAATTTGTCAAGGCTGGTTTGCTTTTTAATACCTAAGTGTTTTCTATTTAAACCATGAAAAATCTGATCAAGTTCAGTAAAAATACTGATTTTTCAAATTAAATAATATTGTAAAATCACAATATAGTTTTTTAAAAAATCGGGTGAAAAATTATGAATACCCAGAGCGATAAAATAGCACAAACTCTCGATTATGTCAAGTATTTGTTACAAAACTTAACATTGGAACTCGACGAGGGCGGCCAACCACCATCAAGATGGTTATTGGACGATTCAATCTTGTCTATAGCCTTCGGTGACAACTATAATGAAACCATCCTCGATTCAATCCTAACCGCTTGGGATAACGGCGACTTCAGCAATTTACCAGAGTTTGAAGTAATCAGTAGTGATATTTTAGGTAACGCTAATGGTGGCTATTCTCAACAAACTAACACCATTTATTTAGCTGATAATTTCGTAAATAATGCCCAACCCTACACCATTGAAGGCGTAATCTTAGAAGAAATCGGCCATTATATTGACGCACAGATTAACACGGTTGATCCCGTCTGGGACGAAGGTGCAGTATTTGCTGATTTGGCCCTCACCCCAACCCTCTCCCAGGGGGTGAGGGAGCTAGACTCCCCCCTCACCCTGCGGGAGAGGGGGGTTGGGGGGGTGAGGGTCCCCGAAGATGACTCCGCTACTATTACTATTGCAGGTCAAGAAGTGGCGATCGAAATGTCCCTTAATGATGCCAAAGAAACTATTTTAGACCTTGGAGAACTATTAATAAATACAGCCGAAATTTATATTGATTTCCAAGGATTGGACAAATGGAAAGCAACGGCAGAATGGGCTAGTTTTAGCTTAGATGTGATTGGACTTTATGATCTTTTCAAGGCTATTTATGATGTTTCTCAGACTGATTCACAATGGGAAAAAAATTTCTTATTGATCGAAGTCGTCGTAGAGTTAATTAAAACTGGGTTAGATGCTATTACTACAATATTTGTAGATATACCTACTAGCGGGATTATAACGAATGCTATAGGCTTATTAGGTTTAGATCAAATAAACAGTATTGTCGATTCTGCCAGTGAAAATGTCAATTCCATCGTAGGGTATTCAGGCGCACTAACTGTTACCAGTATTTTGATTTCAGGGGGATTTGATAGTTATCCCGAAATTAAACAACTCGCAGAAAATTATGATGGTAATATAGAGAATTTTAATCAGCAGTTAAAAAATCTAGGTTTATATGAACAATTTTTAGAAATTGAATCGAATTATACTTCTAATCGCTCCTTGACGATCGTTGATGCAGAGACAAATAGTCGTATTTCTGTTAATAAAAACGCTGTGCAATTTCAATCAGGGAATGAAATATGGACCAGTGATATAGCAGAATTTGCGGGACAAGAATTAATCATCTCAGGAGCTACGGTAGAAATAAATGAAGACCTGACTATAAATCAGGATATTACTATCAGTAATGGTAGCTTAATTAGCAGTGGAAATGTTACCTTAACTCAGACAAGTAACTGGACAAATTTAAGTAGAATTTCAGGTACAGGAGTAGTTAATAATACAGGTACTTTAAATATTTCTGGTAATAATTATCGCTACCTAGAAACAACCTTAAATAATAGCAGTAAAATAACCGATACTCAGAGTAATTATCTCTATTTTACTAACGGTACAATTAATAATTTAACCACGGGAACTTACCAAATAAAACAGGGTAAATTATATCCTAATTCAGGTACAAATTCCTTTAATAATAGTGGTAAATTTGAGAAAATTGGTTCAGAAAGTGCTGAAATTTATCTCCCTTTTAATAATACCAATGGTACAGTAGAAATTGAGCAAGGTATCTTAAATATTAACTCTACTTACACAGCTAATAAAAATAGTACCATTGAGATTAATATTAATGGGTTAAATAACTTTGGTAAATTAGATTTTAATACCAGTGTTAATTTAACTGGTAATCTTGATATTAATTTAGCCCCTAATTATACACCTAAAGTGGGCGATCGCTTCCAGATAATTGACTATAATTCGGGTCAAGGAAAATTCAATTTAATTGACTATAATATTACCCCAGAATTAGCATTTATTCCTGAATATAACAGCGATAATTTAACTTTATTAGTGGTAAAAAATATTACAGGAACTAATAATAATGATACCCTCACAGGTACACTTCGCCCAGATATTCTCAATGGTTTAGATGGAAACGACATTCTTAATGGTGGTAACGGAAATGACACCCTTAATGGTGGTAATGGTAACGATAGTCTCAATGGTAGTTTAGGAGTTGACACCTTAATCGGTGGTTTGGGTAATGATATTTATGTCATTGATACCCTCACCGATACCCTCACCGAAAACCTCAACGAGGGGACTGATACGGTTAAAAGTTCAGTTGGTTATACCTTGGGTAGTAATCTCGAAAACCTTACTCTGACTGGTATAACGGCCATTAATGGTACAGGAAATACTCTCAATAACACCATTATTGGTAACACCGCCAATAATACCCTCAATGGTAAATCGGGAGTTGATACCCTCAAAGGTGGTACAGGAAATGACATTTATTATGTCGATAATATCGGTGACAAAGTAACAGAAATTCTTGACCAAGGTACTGATTTAATTAAATCTTCTGTTAGCTATACTTTACCTGCAAATGTGGAAAATATTACCCTGACAGGTTCAGCAAATTTAACTGCAAATGGTAATACTTTAGCGAATAAACTAACAGGAAATACTGGCAATAATCGTTTGATTGGCAAAACAGGAAATGATACTTTAATCGGTGGTTTAGGTAATGATATTCTCACTGGTGGTAAAGGAAACGATACCCTCACAGGAGGCCGAGGTAAGGACATTTTCGCCTATAATTTACCCACCGAAGGTATAGACACAATTACCGATTTTAACCGCGCCCAAGGTGATAAAATTAATATTAATCGCACTAATTTTAAGTTAACCAATTTAACCGCAGGTGCTTTACAAATTGATCGTTTTGTGTTAGGAACGGCTGCTAAAGATGAGGGCGATCGCTTCATTTTCAACACCGCAAATAACACCCTCTTTTTCGATCAAGACGGTACAGGAAGTGGTTTTCAACAAAGGGCGATCGCCCTGATCAGTAATAACATTGACTTAAAAGCTAGTGATCTTATTTTAGTTTAAAGAGGAGATAATTTAATTCAAATTTAGCGAGTACAGGATTAAATAATCTTAGGTTGAGTTATCCTGTGCTGAATTCAACACCAAATAATAATTAATCAGGTTGAGTTTTCATTATTGTTTCAACCCAACCTACTAAAAAGATAATTTTGTTTTTTTATCGCAAAATTAAACAACTTTTTAAACAGTGACTGGAATTTTATCTAAATTTGTAGGTTCAAAATGAAGTACCATAATTTGCTCAGAACGTAGGCCAAGCGATTGATAAGTGCGTCCATTTTGATCACTAAATTCCACTTCAAAAGCTTTACCATTAGCTAAAATTTCTACCACTGTACCCACCTGTCCACGCCAAAGATTATCTTGAGGAAGATCAACAGTAAGAGCAACCACATCAAGTAATTTAACAGTATTCATTGTTTTTTTCTCCACAATTCACAAAGGGTAACAGGTTGTTAATCTAGGAACTTCATTATAATACTCAATAATCCAGCCACTACGCACCATTGCTCGTTTATTTTGCCATTCTAGTTCAAAGTCTATCATATATCTTTGACCATATTGATCCTTTTTACCTATCTGACAGAGATATGTTTTCACAACTTCAAGCAAAATTTGGGGCGTTGCACCTATGCAAGATGATTTGATATTTATTTTCAATGTAGGGGTAGGGCTTGTCCCTACCCTATCAGCGTTTCGGGGGCAACCACAAGGGATTGCCCCTACAATTTCATCTCAGAGTCATGCAACGCCATGTTTCAGCGTCATTAATATTCATACCTAAAATAGAGGAAAATAACCTAGCTTTGTGTTTACCTTCATCATGTTCTGAATTGAGACAATAATCTCTTAGTTTACGAATATCGACTATTGCTTGATCAGCATTAGGAATAAACATTGATTTTTAATTAAGAGAAGTTATGATATAGCATTTTCATTTGACATTTTACCTCTCTTTCTCCCTCTCCCTTTGGGATGAGGGGGCAGGGGGTGAGGGATAAATAACATTTAATCGAAAATTGCTATAATCTTATCTCATTGAGGTAATAATTATGAAAACAACAATTACTATTAATTTCACCCCTCTCAATTATTAATGAGAGGGGAAAAAATAAAATCAGAATTAAACTTGACTAACAGGTTGTTTTTGTTGGGCCAAGAATTTTTCCAATTCGGTTAGGGCATCTGCGTCAACTTTGGTCTGCATGGGGCAGAATTTCGGTCCACACATGGAGCAAAATTCTGCGGTTTTGTAAATATCCGCAGGTAAGGTTTCGTCGTGATATTCCTTGGCCCTTTCTGGATCTAAGGATAACTCAAATTGACGATTCCAGTCGAAGTTATAACGCGCTTTGGAAAGTTCGTCATCTCGATCGCGCGCGCCTTGACGGTGGCGTGCAATATCTGCGGCATGGGCAGCGATTTTGTAAGCAATCAAGCCATTGCGCACGTCTTCAGCGTTAGGTAAGCCTAAATGTTCTTTAGGGGTGACATAACACAACATTGCTGTACCGTACCAACCAGCCATGGCTGCTCCGATCGCCGAGGTGATATGATCATAACCCGGTGCAATATCGGTGACGAGGGGACCCAAAACGTAGAAAGGTGCTTCTGAACACTCTTCCATCTGTTTTTTGACGTTAAATTCGATCTGATCCATGGGAACGTGACCAGGACCTTCAACCATGACTTGCACATCATGCTCCCAAGCACGGCGGGTAAGTTGGCCTAAAGTTTTCAACTCGGCCAATTGGGCATCATCCGAAGCATCATGGGTACAACCCGGACGCAAAGAATCCCCTAAACTAAAGGAAACGTCGTACTTTTTGAAGATTTCGATAATATCATCAAAGTGGGTATAAAGGGGATTTTGCTTATGATGATGAAGCATCCAACGAGCAATAATCCCACCACCACGGGAAACGATACCAGTAATACGATTGCGCACTAAGGGTAAATGTTCAATCAGAATTCCTGCATGGATGGTCATGTAATCCACACCTTGTTGGGCGTGTTTTTCAATAATGTGCAGAAAGTCGTCGGCGGTTAATTTTTCAATATTACCATGAACGCTCTCTAACGCTTGATAAATCGGAACTGTGCCAATGGGGATGGGAGATGCTTTAATAATCGCAGTCCGAATTTCATCTAAATTGCCACCACCAGTGGATAAATCCATCAAAGTATCAGCACCATATTTAACCGCTAAATGCAGCTTTGCCACTTCTTCTTGAATATTGGAAGAATTGGGCGAAGCGCCAATATTGGCGTTAACCTTACAAGTTGAAGCAATACCAATACACATGGGTTCTAAATTAGTGTGATTGATATTGGCAGGAATGATCATTCTACCCCGCGCCACTTCTTCCCTGATTAAATCAGCAGGCAAGTTTTCGCGCTTGGCAACATAAGCCATTTCCTCGGTAATCACACCTTGACGCGCGTAGTGCATCTGGGAAACATTACCTTGACCACTGCGTTTAGCAACCCATTCTGTTCTCATTTTTTTATTACCTCTAATGTCAGCTTCCCTCCGCTGGTATTAACCAGAATCAGGTTCTAAGGGTCTTTCTCAGCCCAAACTCGGACACCCCTAGCTATAATTCGCGATTTTAACACAATTTGGTTCAGCAAAGTGTGGATTAATTTAGTTAAATTAGAGCAGGGGAATTAATATTTTTTTGCGGAGAAGTTGATGACTTCCATTTTTTCTCGCTCACCAAAAACTAATGAGGTAAAATTGACCATGGTGAGCGATCGCCTTACTAGCCTATTGAATCGACTACCTTTGTCGGCGGAAATTTTGATGCTATTATCAGCCCTGTTAATTGGTGGTTGTTCAGGGTTGTTAATGGTCATTTTTCACAAGTTAATTGATCTTTTTCAGTACATTAGTTTTAGTCAAATTTGGGGCGGGCTTTCTAAGGGTAATCCCGTCATGTTGGTGGTTATGCCAGCTTTAGGAGGGTTGATGGTGGGGATTTTGCGACATTATTTTCCCCAATTCCTCAATGGTGAATTGTCAGCTTTGCTTAACGGTGCAAGACCGCAAAAAACCACTATTTTTCGCCCTTTAATCAAGATGCTGGCAGCAGCAATTTCCCTTGGCACGGGAGCTTCCTTAGGTCCAGAGGGTCCTTCGGTGGAAATTGGCTCGAATATTGGCGTACTTCTCGGCCAAGCTTTACAAGTGTCGAAGGAGCGCTACCGTTTATTATTAGGAGCAGGAGCAGCAGCGGGTATTGCCGCAGGTTTCAATGCGCCCGTGGCGGGAGTTTTTTTTGCTCTGGAAGTGGTTTTAGGTCCGAAATTTTCGACGCCAATTATGAGTTTAATTTTACTCGCTGGGGTGATTTCTTCGGTGATTACTCAGGCTTTTTTAGGTGTTAATTCGGCTTTTAATTTACCTAATTATGAATTGCTTAATCCTTGGGAATGGTTTTATTATCTTGGTATTGGTATTTTAGCCAGTGTGGTTTCCCTTGCTTTTACCCAAACCATTCGGTTTTCTCAAGCTGCTTTTCGCGGTGAAATTCCTTTTTTTGCCACTTTTGCTAACAAAATTCACCCTATTTTTAAGCCGGTTTTGGGTGGTTTTGTTGTCGGTATTTTAGCTTTAAAATTTCCTGAAATTCTCGGTATTGGTTATGGAACTTTAGAAACTATTTTACAAAGTTATCAATTTGAAAGTCATGCTCTTTTCTTATTATTATTAATAAAAATTATTGCCACTTCTGTTTGTCTTGGTAGTGGATTGGTGGGAGGAATTTTTGCTCCGGCCATGTTTTTAGGAGCTTGTCTGGGTAATATTTATGGTCAGATTTTATGGGATTTTGTCCCAGTCAGCGTTTCGGGGGCGATCGCACCTTCGGGAGCTTATGCTATGGTAGGTATGGCGGCAGTTTTGGCCAGCACCGTCAAGGCCCCTCTCACCGCAATTTTGCTCATGTTTGAAATGACCCGCAATTATTTGATCATTATACCAGTAATGGCAGCGGTGGGAATCAGTGTTTGGTTGGTAGAAACTTTCAAATCCACCAGCATTATCGAAGGTTTAAGTTTAGAGCAAATGGGCGTTAATGTGCAACAACCCCAAGATATGGCACTTTTGGCCCAAGTTCCCATTGTCAAGGTGATGTCTAATGATTTTCTCACCTTATCTCATCAGCGCAATTTACGGGAAGCAGGTCAACTTTTGCTGAAATATCGGTCGGATACTGCTTTTATTATTGATGATGAACAACAACTTATGGGGGTGATCAGTCTCACGGATTTGCGTTGTTTAATCCTTGAGTCAGCGAATACTGACGAGAAAACCCGTTTGTTAGAGCAGTGTTTAGGGGAAATCTGCACTACGGAAGTCCTTTCTGTTTATCCTGATGAACCTGTACTCAATGCCTTAGAAAAAATGGGGATTCGCGGTTTACATTTATTACCGGTGGTTAATCGAGACAATCCCCGCCAAATTATTGGTGTAATTGAACGACATCGCATTGCTTTAGCTAGTAATTTGGCTTTAACGGAGGAGTTATTTCCTATTCTTGAATCTAAAAATCATGTTGTAATGGATAATTCATAATTCATTATATATAAGTGGAAACTGCTCGTAATTGTTCTGGTATTTGTGTATCATCAGAAAACTCCAATAAGGTTTCAGAATAACCTAAATATCCTGACTCACTAAAAGAAGATAACATTCTTGCTAAAGCGATCCAAACCTCTTCATCATATTCCCAATCTCCGTTTCTTGGAGTATAACAGGAGATGGATTTTAAGGCCCAAAAATAGCTATTTCTGACGATGGAACCGCCTTTTTTATAGGGTGGTAAATCTTCAGAATTGATCATTAAAATGTTATTTTCAATTGTTACTTTCATACTTATTTGATCTTTATTTTTAGGTTAGTTTTTAACAATTAAGAGCCGTTTTATTTCGAGGTTAAAGCTTCAAAACCAGAAACAATATCTAATAATTCATTGGTAATTAGGGTTTGTCTGTCTAATTGATATTCGGTGTTTAATTCTTCGAGGCGATCGCCAATGTTCTTTTCTGCTACCTGCATAGCGGCTAAACGACTGGCATTTTCGCTCGCTAAAGAATTAGCACAAGCGCGATACAATGAAATAAACAAATATTCTTCAATTAATGAGGAAAAAAGAACATTAGATTTGCTTTTAAAAGTAGGTATATTTTTAGTTTCCCAAGATTTTGATTTTAAGTTATTTAACCAAGCAGAATCAAGGGGTAAAATTTGCAATCTTTTCGGGTTATAAGTGCTACTTCTAACTAACTCATTATAATATAAAACAATGCGATTAATTTGCTTTTCACTGCGCCATTTTTCCAGTTCTAATAAAATATTTTGAACTAAGGGAGTAATGGCATTTACAGAACTAGGAAGACCTAAATATTTGTCAGCAGTTAAATCATAATCATCTAAACTATTTAATACCCTTAAACCTACGGCAATAATTGCGGTTTTTTGTGAACTAATTTGCTCTGATTCCTGAGCAAAATTAACAATTTGTTCATTGAATTGACCACACATTCCTTGATCTGAACCAAAAATTACTAATCCTAAACCCGAGGATTTTTGCTTATGAGAAATTAAACCTTTACCCTGTTGTAATAATATTTGTATCCCCATTTCTACCGTGCGATTATAATCAGTTAATGATTCCACTGCTTTTTCATATTGATGAATACTGACAGCAGCCAGAGCTTTCATGGTTTTTACCACGGATTGTAAATCTTGACTGCTTTTAATTTTCCGTTTTAATAATTCACTTGATGACATTTTGGTTATTAGTTATTAATTATTTGATCCCCCCTTCTTCCCGATTTAAGTAGGGAAACCGTTTCAAAGTAAAATTTTCTATTTTTTAAACCCTTGCCTAATATGAGTTTAAATACCTATTTCATAATATAAAAAAAACAGGTTTTAAATATTATGAAATATGCTCCCCTCACCCTTTGGGAGAGGGGTTGGGGGTGAGGGTCTTCAAATTTTGAGCCACGACGCAAGAAACATCCCTGGATTTAAGGGGGGTGAAAAAACAGAATATTGTTAATTATACTTCGGGTTCAATTCCTAATGCGCGTAATTGTGCGGCTAATTTTTCCGCTCTTTGTCTTTGTTTTTCAATTTCAAGTTGTTGTTTTTCAATTTTTGTGGGTATCCAATTCCCTAAACTATCAAACCATCTTAACCATTTTCGCTGGATATTTTGATAACTTCCCTCCCATATTCCTATACCTAATTTAATTTCTTCAATCCAGACACGATTAGTCTTTATTTCTACCTCTTGATAAATACCTCCAGTTAATTGAAATACTCGTAAATTATCTGTAGATAGCATTTTCAGATTAAATGTTATCTACCCCTCACCCCCCTCCCCCCCTCATCCCAAAGGGAGAGGGGGGAAAAGAGTCGTCATAAATTTGGGAAGTGCTATATCTATCAAAAATCACATAGTAAGGAATGCGTAAAATTTGCTCATAAACTTGCCATTTTGTCGGTGGTTTTTCCACTTCTCTTAAAGTTTTTCCTAAGTCTTCTTTTTCTGTACTTGGTGATAGTAATTCCACGGCAATAAAAGGATTAATTCCTTCTTGCCAAACTACATAACTTAATCTTAAATCGGTCTTTTTATAGAGTCGATTTACCCCTAAAACGGCGAACCAATCTGGTCGTTTATACCAGTTAATATGACGTATATCATAATATAAATTAAGGTCACTACCAATAAAAATTTCCTCCTCTGGATATTCTGGAGGGGTGAAAGTTTCCCTTAAAAGTTGGGGTTGAAAATTATGAAATTCGTCCGGCAATCCTGCATCCTCCGTATCTTCGCTGGGTAAATCATACATAGTAGGTAATATTTCTTTAGGTGGCCGAGGTGGATCAGTTTGATACATAATATTAAAAGTATAATGAATATAAATTATTATAAAACAAGTCTCATGGAAAAACGCAAATTAGGCAATTCTGATCTGTATATTACACCCATTATTATGGGTACTTGGCAAGCTGGTAAACGTTGGTGGGTTGGCATAGAAGATGATGACAGTATTCGGGCAATTCGCGCCGCTTTTGAGGCGGGAATTACGACGATTGATACTGCTGAAGTTTATGGCGAAGGACATTCAGAAAATATGGTCGCACAAGCTTTATCTGATGTGAGAAGTCAGGTAATTTACGCTACGAAAGTGTTTGCTACTCATTTAAAATATGAGCAGGTTATTGAAGCTTGCGATCGCTCTTTAACTAATCTTAATACCGACTATATTGACCTCTATCAAATTCATTGGCCTACGGGAAGTTTTGGCACTGAAATTATCCCAATTGAGGAGACAATGTCGGCTTTAAACTATCTCAAACAACAGGGAAAAATAAGGGCGATCGGTGTATCAAATTTTTCTAAAAATCAGTTAGAAGAAGCTTTAAAATATGGGATTATTGATAGTGTTCAACCTCCCTATTCTTTATTTTGGCGGAAAATAGAAAAGGAAATTACGCCTTTTTGTGTAGAACATAATATTTCTATTCTTGCTTATTCCTCTTTAGCTCAAGGTTTATTAACAGGAAAATTTGGACCAGATCATAAATTTGCGGAAGGAGATCATCGCAGTGGAAATAAGCTTTTTTCTGTGAAAGAAAATTATATTAGGGTTCAAAATGCTTTGGCAAAATTGCGACCAATTGCAGAAAACAATAACTGTACTTTGGGACAATTAGCATTAGCTTGGTTAATTTCCCAGCCCCAAACAAATGCCATTGTTGGTGCGAGAAATGCGGAGCAGGCGATCGCCAATGCAGAAACTTTCAAAGTACAATTATCTCCGAATGACCTAACAGAAATTGACACCATTGGTAAGACAGTAACAGATTATTTAGATGACGATCCTGTGATGTGGAATTTTTAATTTGGGCTCGTTGTTAGGCTCGTTGTTGGGCTTCAGCCCTAACTCCAGATAGCGCTAAAGCGCAACAACGGACCGAGGGCGATCGCTTTTTGTGGGGTGAACGGCCGTTCACCCCTATGCGCAACAACAGACCGAGGGCGATCGCTTTTTGTAGGGTGGGTTAGCCGCGGTTTTCCCTAAAGTTAACCACCCCTCACTCAAGTTGGCGGCGTAACCCACCATGGTGATTTGGTGCGTTACGATGGCTAATTAAATCTAGGTTGATTGCCTTGCTCATCGCCATCTAACGCACCCTACGATGATCAACTCTTAAGTAATCAGGGAAAACCCTGAGAAAAATTAGGTCAACTTAGCTAAAAATGCCCTAAAAACCCGAACAATCTCCCACTATACTTAAGTAATGAGCAAAAAAAACGACAGTTTTGTGAAGATTCGGTAAAGATTCGCCAAAAACGCGAAAATTCTCTTGTTTTTTCTCCTAAAAAAATATATCATTGAAAATTAATCAGTATTTTGAAAAAAAAAACAATACTTAATCGCCGAGGAAAAAACATGACCAATAAACCAGAAAACGAAAACCAAATCCTCTCCTATACCCAAAAATTGTCTTTGATGGCTGGTTCTGTGTCCGCTCTCTATCTCTTACCTAGTCAAGCGGAAGCTGCGGTTATTTATAAAACAGACTCTTTTTCAGTTACCCCGGGTAGCAATGCTTCCGTTGAATGGGATGTTGATGGAGTTAATGGTAATGAATTTGTGTTGCAAAACTACTCAAACGGTGGAAATTCTTTTATTAGCTTAAATAGTTTTAGTAGAAATGCCCGAGGAATGGTTCAAGAAATAACCACGAATAGTGCCTTATTTAACAACTTAGCAGCGGGCTTCGTTGTTGGTCCAACTTTAGCCAGCGGTTTTCAATTTGGACCTGCTGGACAAAATTACCGTTCTGTCTTGTTTAATTCAACAATGGTGGGGTACCCTTTCAAAGGTGGAGTTATCGGTAGTAACTTTATTGGTTTTAAATTTGACAGTGCTAGTAATACTCGTTATGGTTGGGCTGAACTTACCCTCACATCTAATAGCGTGACGATTAATCGTTGGGCCTATGAAGACAGTGGAGCAGCTATTGCTGTGGGTCAAACAAGTTCTTCTTCCCAATCTGTACCCGAACCGAGTTCGAGTTTAGGCTTATTAGGATTAGGAGCAGCGGGGGTTTTACGTTGGAAAAAACGCCGTCAGGTTGAAGTAGCCAAGGAGGAAAATATAGCTGCTTAGGAGGGGTTTTCTGGTGGGCGATCGCCTTTTTTCGGGTGAACGGCCCTTCACCCCTACACGCAACCACGGGCCGAGGGCGATCGCCTTTTGTAGCCTTTTGTAGGGTGCGTTAGCCGCTAAAAAAATTCAAGTTAAGGAGCGCTCACTCAAGTTGGCGAAGTTACCCACCATGATGATTTGGTGCGTTACGATGGCTAATTAAATCTGGGTTGATCTCCGATCCAATCGCCATCTAACGCACCCTACGATGCTTCAGAAACCAGATTTTTACAGTTATATTAAGTTACGCAAAAAGTCTAAAAAACCTGGTTTCTCTTGATTCATAAACTTAATCTAATTAAACAGCTTCAGAAACCAGGTTTTTACAGCACGAAATTATATTTTTAGGTAAAATTATGACTCAGAATAATAAGGTTTTATTGATCGGTTGGGATGCCGCAGATTGGAAAGTCATTACTCCTTTGGTGGATGAAGGAAAAATGCCGAATATGAAACGGTTTTTACAAGGGGGAGTAATGGGCAATTTAGCCACTTTATACCCTGTATTATCCCCCATGTTATGGACCTCGATCGCCACGGGTAAACGGGCATATAAACACGGAATCCATGGCTTTTCTGAACCTGATCCCAATACGGGTGGAATTCGCCCCATTACTAATAGTAGTAGAACTACTAAGGCCATTTGGAATATTTTAAATCAAAACGGTAAACGCTCTAATGTGGTGGGTTGGTGGCCTAGTTATCCTGTGGAAACAATCAATGGGGTGATGGTTTCTAATCATTATCAAGAAGCTCCCCCTTCTTTAAATCAACCTTGGCCGGTTAAACCTGGCCATATTCATCCTCCTCGTTTAATTGAACCGCTTGCCAATTTGCGCATTCGACCGGAAGAAATCGAGGGTGAACAGTTATTGGCTTTTGTACCCAATGCCTCGGAAATTGACCAAGAAAAGGACCGTCGTTTATTTGGTGTGGCGAAAATTTTGGCGGAGTGTGCTTCCATTCACGCTGCTGCTACTGCTATTATGCAGTTAGAACCATGGGATTTTATGGGAGTTTATTATGATGCGATCGATCATTTTGGCCATGGTTTTATGAAGTATCATCCCCCTAAGTCTCCTTGGATTTCTGATCAGGATTTTGAGTTATACAAGGATGTGATTGAGGGTTGTTATCGTTTCCATGATTTAATGTTGGGAGTGATGATGGAATTGGCGGGAGATGACACTACGATTATAATCTGTTCTGACCATGGTTTTCACCCCGATCGCCTTCGTCCTCAATTTATCCCCAATGAACCGGCCGGACCTGCTGAAGAACACCGCCCATTTGGGGTTGTGGCCATGAAAGGTCCTGGTATTAAAAAGGATGAGCTAATTTTCGGTGCTAGTTTATTGGATATTACCCCCACTATTTTAACCATTTTTGGCCTTCCCCTCGGTAAAGACATGGACGGAAAACCCTTGGTGACAGCTTTTGAGGAAACTCCGCAACTGGAATATATTGAAAGTTGGGATGATGTGGAGGGTGATCATGCTATGTTACCACCTGATCTGAGGGTGGATGCGATCGACTCCCAACAAGCTATTCAACAATTGGTGGATTTAGGCTATATTGACGAACCAGGCGCGGATCAAGGGGAGGCTGTAGCCCATACGGTGAGGGAGTTACGCTATAATTTAGCTCGGTGTTATTTTGGTGCAAATCGTTACCGCGAAGGGATTCCCATTTTAGAGGAGTTATGGTTAGACTATCCCGAAGAAGGTCGTTTTGGAGTTAAGTTATTTAACAGTTATTTGTCTTTAAATGAAGTGGAAAACGCGCGGGCAACTTTGGATAAAATTATTAGTAATAAGGAAAAGTTCGCCCAAGAAGCCAAAGAAGAATTGCAGAAGTTAATGACAGAATTAAAGGAAAAAGAAGGAGAAGAATATACCGAACAAGAAAGGAGAAAAATTAGGAAATTACAAGCTAGAGCCGGGGTTAATACTGCTACCTTTGCCTTTTTAAAGGGTTCTTTATTATTAGCAGAACAACGTTATGATGACGCTTTATTTGAGTTGACAAAAGCCCAAAATACCCAACTCCATAATAAGCCTAGTTTATATCTGAAAATAGGAGAAGTTCACCTCGCTAAAAAAAGTTGGTCCCTCGCTGAAAGTCACTTTTTAGAAGTATTAGAATTAGACCCCATTAACCCTTCGGCCCATTTTGGCCTCGCTCGTTGCTATCTTAAACAGAACCGCAACCATGAGGCAGTTAACGAAGCAACTGCAACCATTGGCTTAATCCACCATAATCCCCAAGCTCATTTATTGGCGGGAATTGCCTTGTATAGGTGCAATAGAATTGATGATGCCGTAAAAATGCTCGAAACCGCTATTCAACAAAATCCTGTATTTCCCGCAGCACACCGTTATTTATCCTATCTTTATAACAAGGATTTACACAACCCCGAAGCAGCCCGAAAACACCGCCGACTTGCTAAGGAATCTCGTCAACGGATGCGGGATTTTCACGAAGGTAAAATTGGGATTAATGAAACTCCTGTCATGGTGGCCGAATGGTTAAATAAAGCTAGTCAAGCTCCCATTAAACCTGCTACCGCAGCTTTGGAGGATAGTATTATTATTGTCTCAGGTTTGCCTCGATCTGGTACTTCCATGATGATGCAAATGTTAGCTTCAGGAGGCCTACCAGTGGTGACGGATAATGTCCGTAGTGCTGACGAAAGCAATCTTAAGGGTTATTATGAGTTTGAGAAAACGAAACAGTTGGCGGAGGATAACCGTTGGGTAGAAGAACTTAAGGGTCAAGGGGTGAAAATTGTTGCCCAATTATTGCCAAAATTGCCGCCAAATCATCATTATCGCGTCATTTTCATGCAGCGTCATTTAGAGGAAGTGATTGCTTCCCAGAAAAAAATGCTCTCCCGTTTAGGTAAAAAAGGCGGCAATTTGTCAGAAACTCAGTTGGCTAATACCTTTGTCAAACAACTTAATCAAGTGCAACAGGTATTAGAATACTATGACAATATTTCCGTATTGTATCTCAATTATGAAGATGTGGTAAACAATCCGACCGAAGCCGCCAGTAAAATTAATCAATTTTGTGACGGAAAATTAGACACAGAAGCCATGGTCAAAGCAGTTTTACCTACTTTACGCCATGAAACCTTAACCAAGTAACAAAAAAAGGTTTGTTGTTGGGCTTTAACCCCAATTAATTGTAGCGCTAAAGCGCAACAACGGACTTTATGGCCAAAGCAACTGTAAGGTTTGTTGTTGGGCTTTAGCCCCAATTGACTATAGCGCTAAAGCGCAACAACGGACCTTATGGCCATAAATTGCGCCACCAAGGGGTAATTTCTGATTTAATAAAGTCGATTTTTGAGCGAATTTGATTAATATCCCACCCTGTTAATTGTGCCAAAGTTTGAGCCTCTTTTTCCTGTCTATTTTTAACCTCTTTTTTGTAAGTTTCCATGGCCTCACATTGATCATTACCACGGTAGGGGTGTTGCATAACATAACGGCCTTGAAAAAACTGCTGATTTGGTGTTTCTTGAAAGCGTAAATCGTCAGGAAAATTTTGACGATTATAACGCAAATGTAAGCGAGTAATAAATACATTACTCCCCCTAAATACGGGGTTATTACTATCAGAATTTAACCAAAAAACTCCTGCTTTTTTAAATTCTTCTGGGTTTAAAGGTTCAGCAGAACAAGGATCACAACTTCCCATATCCCAAGCATATTCTAAAAGTGCGACTTTGTAATTTTCTTTTTGATAAGATTTAACTAACATTGACTTATAAAAATCGCCAAATTCCTGTTGGACAAATTCGGGAATATTAACATCAGAAGGCACTTTTACGGTGCGATAATTTGCTAATTCTATTTGGCCTTTCGGAGATAATAAATAAACAATTAAATCCTGATCTCCTTTACTATTAATCATTCCTAAACGAATTGGTAACATAAATTTAGGAGATTCAAAGGCCATCATTAAAGGTCTAAGTGATTTAAAACCGGTGTTTTGATACTCTTGTAAATTAACTTTTGCGACAAAGAATTTCAGATTTTCCTGAATATATGGACGCAAAATTTCACTTGCTCCTTGAGGAATGTTATAGCCATTTTGTCTTAACCAAATTTCTAAACCATCGGATTCTTTGGCACTTAAAATTAAGATGTCATATTCTCCCACGGTAAACTGAGATTCTATGGTAACTCCTAACGCTTTTTTCTCGCTTCTATTACGAGCAAAATCTGCACTTGGCGAACTCTCTAACATCGCACCACTTGATGATTCTGGTAAAGCTTCACAGGGATTTTGATCGAAATATTCCACTAATCTAGGAGCACTAAATTCATCTAATCTTTGGATAATTTTCGGGTCTCCGACATGAACTTGATCTTTTTGCAAAACCACAGGAACAGGTACAACTAAAGCAAAATCTTTAACATTTCCTTGGTAATCATTGGCCATAGTTAAAACTGTTCTTTGACTATCCCTTGCAATTATCACCTGCGATGCTTGATTATATAATTTTGTGTCTGCTTTTGAGACATAAAAACCGCAAAATGCTAGAGCAGGTTTAGCCAGACAAATTACAGCTAAAACCGCTAAAATTAACGCAATTATTGTTCTAAATACTTTCATTTTTTTGACTCCAACATATTAAACTTTCACCCCAACCCTCACCCACGGGGAGAGGGAGTAAGAGTATTAAACCCTCACCCCAACCCTCTCCCAGGGGGAGAGGGAGTAAGAGTAGGAAAAAGATAAGTTAAACAGCATTATTTAAGGTTAATTTAGGTTTAGTAAACCAGTTAAATCTAGGAGCATTCCACACAGTATCTAATAAAATAGTTAAGGGAGAAACGATAAATAACGCCCAAAATATGCCATTACTTAGGTAAAATTGATATTGCAAAATAAACGCTAAAATTGCGATGAAAACTGACCAAATTAAACGAGCATTTTTAGCATTGGGAATGGAACGGGGATCGGTTAACATAAACAGGGCAAATAATATTAATGAACCGCTCATTAATTGATGTTGCCAAACGTCAATACTCCAGCCTAATAAAACATCACGAATCGCTATTAATCCCCCATAAGTTAACAGAAATATGACCGTAGTATCCCACCTTCCCACTCTTTTTAGGATGATACTTCCCGCTCCTAAAAATAATAATAAATACCACCAATCATCACCCCATTGACCAGGAGACACCCAAGCATCTTTAGTCATAATTAAAGTGGCAATTATGCCAAAATTAGCAGGGTTAAAAAAGTGTTTATTACGATAGGTGAAAATAAATTTACTTGCAATCGCTAAAAAAGCGGCTAAAGCCATTGTTTCGTAATGATTACCTCGCAATAATAAACATAACCCTAATCCGGTAATCAAAGCACTTTTTAAACAGTTAAAAAATTGCCACGAAAATTCTTTTTTATCCTTGACAAATTCCTTAAAATATGTTAATAATAACTGTGTTAATAAACATACCGTTATTACTAATAAGATTAAATCTGGTTTAATTGTCCAATCTCTGGTAAAAATACCTAAACAGAGAAATAAACTAAGAAAAGCAATTTGATAATCACGGGAATCTTGAAAAACCATAGTTTTTTAACACATTACTCACTGTGTTTCTAGTATGTCTAAATTCTCGGAAAATAGGGAAATTTTAATATTTTTTAACAAAAAAGCTGGTTTCTCTTAGAAACCAGCTTTTTCTAGCCTAATGTTAATTTATGTAACAATTACTTGACAAAAAATGTGTTTTATGTTGGTAATAGAAATTACCAACATAGAAGCTAATTAAGCTTGCAAGATAAAGTCAGTGGGAGCTAAAACTAAACCATTAGTTAAATCGGCAAATTGACCACCAGTCCCAAAACCGGAGGCACTACCATTGGGATTATAGAATAAATTGCCATTGGTGCTGTTATAGACGATAAACGCTTTACTGGTGGCGGCTGCCGTATTGCTAGTAACGGTGGCAAATTCAGTGGTTTTGCTGAAACCATTACCGGCTGCACTGGTAATCGCTGTCAAAGTAGTTTTGTCCAACAAAATTTTGTCGCTACCACTAATAAAATCGGTAATTGTATCAATACCAATATCGGTGGTAGCAAAGGCTTTTCCAGTGTTGTAAACGAAACGATCATTACCTGATCCACCTGTGAGGATATCATTACCAGCCCCTCCGTCAAGGATGACACTACCGAGGGTAAAGGCTGAAGCATTAATCGTGTTCTTACCTGTACCTCCCGTTAACTGAGCTTGCTCAATACCACTAAGGATATCTGTACCAAGGCCAGTTAAACTGTTATCTGTGAGGGTAAAATTAACGTTGCCTGATTCTAACAGTCTGTCAATTCCGAGGCCGCCATTGAGGGTGTCGTCACCAGGACTTCCTGTGAGGGTGTCATTAAATTTGCTACCCGTGATGTCAAATTGCTCGATTCCTTGATACCAAACGTAATTAAGATTTTTACTGGCAATATCGGGAAGGCCATTAATATCGCTAAACTTAGCATAAAAAGAGATGGCAGTTTCTTCATTAATATTTTCCTCTAACGAATAAACAAGAGGATCTGGTGCGTTGGTATAGTCAATAACCAAGATGTCATTGAATTTATCAGAATAAGACAATTCTTCTTCAATGATATTGCTATCCTCATCAATCAAGGGGATATATCCTCCACCGTAAACGGTATCTTTACCTAATCCGGGATCGATAATATCTGTACCTGCTCCTCCCCAAATGTGATCATTGCCTCCTTTGCCCTCAATTTGATCATTGCCGTCGTTATTTATTACAACAGGCTCAGTTTCCTCATTACCATCGTTATCTATTTCTTGTCCTTTCTCAATGACATCATCTCCTTCTGTACCCTCAATCTTGTTATAACCTTCAAGAAGATCAATGGCGTACTCAAAAGCGGGGGAGGTCAGACTTAAATCGGTGACACCTTCAATGATGGCAATTAATTCGGCAGGTTCGCCATTGGGTTGATTATAATAAAGAGCCGTATTTCCAGGACTATAGGTGGTATCTAAGGTGTAATTGTTCCTCGATCCGGCTAATTGAATCTTGTCTTCAAGGGAATTAAAGCCTTGAATGCGCGCATAATCGTTAGTTCCACCACTCAGAGAATCGTTGTCATTGTAAAAAACGTCACTAAAAACTCCCAAAATAAATAGATCGCTTCCTGTTCCACCGGCCAGGGTGTCAATTTCCCCTAAACCTTGGTTAACGGTGTTTTCAGCGACTCCCATCAGGCGATCGTCTCCTTCGTCGCCACTAATTGAATCATTGCCAGCTCCACCACTAAGGGAATCATGGCCAGCTCCACCAATGAGGATATTATGGCCACCATTACCTGTAATGAGGTTATTAAGGTTGTTTCCTGTACCATTAATAGGATTTGTACCCGTTAAAATGAGATTTTCCAGATTATCACTTAAAGAATAAGTGCTAGAAGCTTCTACCCTATCAATACCACTGTCAAATTTTTCGTTAATGACATCGGCGGTACTATCAACAATATAGGTATCATTGCCTAAGCCTCCGCTTAAAGTATCATCTCCACTACCACCATTAAGGATATTATGGCCACCATTACCTGTAATTAAGTTATTAAGGCTGTTTCCTGTACCATTAAGATCGGTTGTACCTGTAAGGGTGAGGTTTTCGAGGTTATCCCCTAAGCTATAAGTGATGGAAGATTCGACTGTATCGTTCCCCAAGTTGGCGTTTTCAGTTATCAAATCTCCTGTACTATCCACAATATAGGTGTCATCACCCGCTCCTCCTGTCATGGTGTCGCCTCCTTCACCACCAATGAGGGTGTCATTGCCTTCACCACCATCAAGGATGTTATGGCCACTGTTGCCAATGAGGGTATTGTTAAGAGCATTGCCTGTGGCCGTCAAGTTATTGTTTCCTGTCAGGACAATGTTTTCTACATTGGCAATAATATTCAAGTTATAGTCAAAGGGTGCGTAAACACTATCGACACCTTGATCAGTATTCTCAATAATGGTATCTGCCAAGTTTTCGATCATATAGACATCATTGCCGGCTCCCCCATCGAGAATATCAGAACCTGATCCTCCATTGAGTGTGTCATTACCAGCATTTCCTTTAAGGGTATCATTAAAACTACCACCCACGAGTTGATCTGCTTGGCTTGATCCACTAATGTCAAATTGTTCGATATTGACAAAAGTAACGATATTGCCAGCAACGGTGATTGTCCCACTACCGTTATTGGGAGGGGTTAAACTAATAGGGCTGGTCATGGATGAATAATCAAGCTGAAGGGTGTCGATTTCTGTACCACCGTCAACATAATCATTACCTGTACCGGGGTTTAAAGTATCACTACCCTCTCCACCATAGAGTCCACCATAACGACTACCGTTGTAATAACCTAAAATAGTCGACTTATCATTCCCGAATCCACCTTTGAGATAATCATCTCCAGCTTCACCATATAAGCCATCGGTACCTGTCCCCCCTTGAAGGGTATCATGGCCGTTACCTCCAACGAGAATTCCTATGGTAGCCGCACTTACATTTAAGTCATCATTGCCACTACCTGATAACAAGACAACGGTTTCTACTTCTTGAATTGAGAAACTTTCCCCATTGGCTAGACTACCTTGATTAAAGTTAGTGTAGTTGAGTTTAATGGTATTAAATTCACTGCGGCGATCGCCATAAAGAGTGTCACTGCCGCTACCACCAATGACGCTATCCATACCAGTACCGGGGTCAAGATAATCGTCTCCATCCCCACCGTTTAAGGTATCATTGCCGGCTTGACCGTAAAGGCGATCATTTCCCGTTGTACCAGTAAGATTATCATTTCCCTCAGTACCAGTGAAATCCTGCCTTTCTACCTGAATGGTCACGCCATCAATGGTGAAGGTGGCGGTATCATCTTCTGATTTTAAGGCCTGTAACTCTTGTTCTGAGAGACTTTCCCCTAATGCTAAGGCTGCGAAGATTGCGCCTTCATCCCCTTGACTGTCGATCGCCGCTTCGGCGCCACTCTTAGTGATCGCATTTACCACGCTATCAACCTTGTGTCCGATTTCCTCTAATAATACATTGGCGATCGCCGCTTCGGCGCCACTCTTAGTGATCGCATTTACCAGGCTATCAACCTTGTGTCCGATTTCTTCTAATAATACATTAGACCTCTTGCGAAACTGTGAGAGAAAAAATGATATAATGTCAAAAAACGTAATTATTTATCGAAAATAATGAAATATCAAGAACTAAAGAATAAA
>JAABRE010000033.1:51853-52115 GCA_011391125.1 Synechococcales cyanobacterium S06 | reverse complement strand
TTACTAATGATTCCACTAAAATGAGTTGGGATAGCACCTTAAAAAATGATTTAATCAAATTAACTAAATTGCAATTTAATCAAAATTGTATTCGAGATTCGATTTATCGACCTTTTACTAAATCTTGTCTTTATTTTAATAAGAATTTAAACAATAGCAGATATTTATTTCATTTTATATTTCCTAACTCGGAAACCGAACAAGAAAATTTAGTAATTTGTGTTAGTGGAATTGGTAGTAATAAACCTTTTCATTGTTTAGT
>JAABRE010000033.1:0-51843 GCA_011391125.1 Synechococcales cyanobacterium S06 | reverse complement strand
ATGATATGGTAGAGAAATCTCAATGTTTTCCTTTTTATATTTATAATGAAGATGGTAGTAATAAAAGGGAAAATATAACCGATTATTCTTTACAGGAATTTCGCCAATTTTATCAAGATCAAACTATTAGTAAATGGGACATATTTTACTATGTTTACGGTATATTACATCACCCCGAATATCGTCGTAAATATGCCGCCAATTTAAAACGAGAATTACCAAGAATTCCCTTTTTAACCCCCAACCCCTCTCCCACAGGGGGAGGTCAAAATTTGAAGACCCTCACCCCCAACCCCTCTCCCACAGGGGGAGGTCAAAATTTGAAGACCCTCACCCCCAACCCCTCTCCCACAGGGGGAGGGGAGATTTTGTTTAAAGAAATTAGTAAAATTGGGCAAAAATTAGCGCAACTTCATGTCAATTATGAGCTGCAAAAAGAGTATAAATTAAAATTAATTGAAAACCCCGATTTTTCGCCCTCCTTAGTAAGGGGGGTTGGGGGGTTTTTGCGAGTAGAAAAAATGAAATTAAGCAAGGATAAAACCGCAATAATTTATAACGATTACCTAACTTTAAAAGGAATTCCTCCCGAAGTGTGGGAATATAAATTAGGCAATAAAAGTGCCTTAGATTGGATAATCGATCAGTATCAAATTAAAACCGAAAAACGTAGTGGCATAATTAATGATCCTAATCGTTTAGAAGACGAAATGTATATCGTTAAATTAATCCAAAAAATTGTCACAGTGAGTGTAGAAACCGTGAAATTAGTAACACAATTGAGGGAATATTCCTTAATTTGACATAACAAGCAAGAAAAAAACATCTAACCTATTTCTTTGTTAAAATAGGGAAATCAAAACTAACTATAGCATTTTTAGTTGATATTTTGCCTCTTTTTCCCCCTCTCCCTTTGGGATGAGGGGGGAAGGGGGGTGAGGGATATATAACACTTAATCAGAAAGTGCTATAATTTAACCTTTTGTTTTGATTAATTTAAGTTAAAATTAACAAAAATTAGCCTAAAAATATGATTACTACCCTTGAAAAAACCCTAACTTTAGACGAGTTTTTGCAACAACCAGAAACCAAACCTGCATCACAATTTATTAATGGAAAAGTTGAGCCAAAAATTATGCCCCAAGGAGAACATAGTACCATTCAATCAGAATTAATTACCGCTATTAATAATATTGCTAAACCTAGCAAAATAGCCTATGCTTTCCCCGAATTGCGTTGTACTTTTGACGGGCGATCGATCGTTCCTGATGTGGTAATATTTGAGTGGAATCGCATTCCTCGCACCGAAAAAGGCCGAATTGCTAATCGTTTTAACACCTATCCTGACTGGAGTATCGAAATTTTATCCCCAGATCAAAATTTAACCAAAGTCCTAGATAATTTATTATTTTGTATAAAAAATGGTACTCATTTAGGATGGTTAATTAACCCTGAAGAAGAGGTTATTTTTGCTGTTTTTCCTGACCAAAATATTAAACTTTTAAGAGGAGATAATCTCTTACCTGTCTTAGATCAAATTGAGTTAAAATTAACCGTTAATGATATTTTTAATTGGCTTAATATTTAATAAATTAGGGTTTTGTCACAGAGACAAATTATAGCATTTTTAGTTGATATTGTGTCTCTTTTTCCCCCTCTCCCTTTGGGATGAGGGGGGAAGGGGGGTGAGGGATAGATAACTTGGGATGAGGGGGTAGGGGGTGAGGGATGGATAACATTTAATCGGAAAGTGCTATATCTTCTTCAAAAATTAATTAAATTATCTAAGGAGTTAATTTAAAATGTTAGCAAAAGAACTTTATTTGACATCAGAAGAATACTTAATCAGAGAAGAAAATAGTCCTAATAAAAATGAATACAGAAATGGAGTAATATATACTATGGCCGGAGCAAGTAATAATCATGTGTTAATTGGGATTAACTTATCTACTATATTTAGAGTACATACTCGTGGAAGTGGTTGTTTAGTTTATGCTTCTGATACCAAAGTAAATATAGAATCAATTAATACCTATTATTATCCAGATGTGATTGTCAGTTGCGATGTTAGGGATAGAAACTTTCCTAATTTTGTGCGTTATCCTTGTTTAATTGTCGAAATTTTATCACCTAGTACCGAAGCTTTTGATCGAGGCGACAAATTTGCTGATTATCGAAGTTTACCCTCTTTACAAGAATATATTTTAGTGAGTCAAAATCACATTAGAATCGACTATTATCGTCGTAATACTGATAATAATTGGTCACTTTCTTCCTATCAAAAAGATCAAGAATTAGAGTTAATTAGTATTAATTTAAAATTGTCTGTTAATCAAATTTATGAAGATGTCACTTTTTCAGCAATTAACAATTAACTCTCCTTGAAAAGGAGAGAATTGATTAAAAGGAATTAATTATTTAGATGAAAGTAAGGTTGTACTTCCACTTATAGTAATTCCAATTAAGATTAAAACAGTTGAAAAATAGGTTCGTAGTTGCGCTTTAGCGCTTCTTAGGACTAAAGTCCAACAACAAACTAAAAACTTTTGTTTAATTTTTATTTGGAATTACTATAAATAGAAGTAATTGGTAACTGTTAACTGTTAACTGTTAACAGATAAGGACTGGTTAATTTATCAAGTTGCTGCAACAATAAACTGAGGAATAAACCCACATCGGTGACAACGCCGACAGATTCAACTGAACCCCGATCGCTCAATTTGGTGACTACGGCTGGATTGATATCCACACAGACCATTTTCACACCAGCAGGAGTCATGTTACCAACCCCAATGGAATGCAACATAGATGACAGCATCAAAATCATGTCTGCTCCTTCCAATAACCTAGCATACTCGGTTTGAGCCTTAATTAAGTCCATTTCCGTGTCAGGTAAAGGACCATCATCCCGAATTGAACCAGCTAAACAGAAGGGAACATTATTTTTCACACATTCATACATTACCCCCTTGACAATTGCTCCTTCTTGTACTGCTTGGGCTATACTTCCATAACGCCGAATGCTGTTAATAACTTTCAAGTGATGACGGTGGCCGCCACTAACTGGAGTACCCCGTTGCATATCAACGCCAAGGGAAGTTCCCATGGTTGACTGCTCAATGTCATGAACGGCGATCGCATTTCCACCGAGGAGCGCTTGGACATAGCCATCACGGATCAACTTCGACAGGTGTTGACCTCCACCGGTATGAATAACCACAGGACCAGCAGTAACAACCACTTTACCACCTTGATCGCGGATTTGGCGCAATTCCCAAGCAATCTGTTCGACGATTAATTCCACACGACGTTCACTGGAAACTCCTGCACCCATGAAGCTAAATTCTTGCTTGTTGCGTTGTTCACGGGATTCCGTTTGACGGATGGTGCGGATACCGTCCACACCGACAATGACCTTATCACCGACCTTTAAGTCGCGAAGTAAACAACAACGAGCAGTGGCAACCTCACCGCTATCATCAACCACGATCGCCCCATCCATGCGTTGATTGCTCACATTAACCCACTCACATTTAACGCGAACTTGGGTAGGATAAATGGTGGTAACATAGAAATCATCGGGGGAAACGCCGTCTTTGGTGACAACCTCAATGTTAGTATCGCAGGTTTCTTGGGGAGGTGCAATCGCTCCCAAGTCGATTAATTGAGTCATCAAATCTTCCATTAATTCGTGACTCGGAGTAGAGATTCTCACCTCAGCATTGGAAACGCTTTGTCTTTCCACACCGAGATTAAAATTCATCACCTTGAAACTACCGCCTAACTCGCTAATTAAATCAAGAGCTTGATTCATAATACCAGAGTCAAGGAGGTGGCCTTCGAGACGAATGACGCGACTTTCGACGGGTTTATTAGCATGAACATCCGGTAAAATTGGCTCAGTCACCCGTAAAGTGAGACATTTGGCCGCTCCACCAGCTTTGAGGAATTCTGTCAAAGGAGTTTCCACCACCGTAAAACCAACCTGAGTGAGACGATTTTTCAGGGACTCACTAGGATGATTCATAATGACAATATTATTGACATTAACAGCGTTGCAGGAGAAAGTCACAGCGTCAGCTTCATCAATGGCGATGCGTTTTTCAGCAGGAACGCGCATTTCAATCAACCGATTGGAGTAGGAATCAAAAGCGGGAGGATAATAGAGTAAATAGCCATTAGCGAGAGGACAGAAGCAAGTGTCAAGGTGATAGAAACGCTCATCAATCAGACGTAAAGATAAAACCTCAGTATCGAGCCAATCGGCAATATAGGAATGGGAGTCCAACTCAGATCTAAAGCCATATCCAGCCCATAACCAACGGCCTTCCCGATCAAATAAAGCATCTCCTGCTCCCTCAAAAGGAAGATCTTTCGGTAATTCAAACACCTGAAACCCATTATTTTCAAACCATTCCTTAAAATAGGGTTCTTCTCCTTGTCTCTCCTTGTGGTAAAATCGGGACACGATCGCCTTATCACCTAAAACCAAGCCCGCATTCGCCGTAAACACCATATCTGGCCAACCTTTAGCGGGATTGACGAGGTCAACTTGGGCGTGTTCCTTAATCACGTTATATAATTTATACCACTGTTCCTTGGCGCGATCGAAAGAGGACTTGTGGATATTTCCCTCCATCCAAGGATTAATCACATAATCCACTTCGTAGTGATCAGGAGGACACATCATAATTCTAATGGAATCTGTCATAATAACTCTTTTTTTTACTTAAAATTACACTTGAAAACATTAACAGAGCAACATTTAATTGTATAATGCCAGCTTAATTTTAGCCCGCCTAAATGTCTTGAATTACTGACATGAGAGAATATTTCAGGGTAAAAAAACTCGTTAAATTTTTCAAAACCAGCCTTGTAACGAATAGCAAAAGATAGATAAACTTAAAGGTAGTGTTCGTAGCACTACCCAAAAAAAACATAATTCTAGGAGAATAATAACATGGCCACAGCAACAAAAAGCGATTTGCAAGAGATAAAAGATTTAATCAAAGAGCAAAATCAAAAAATTACTCAACTAGACCAAAAAGTAGAGCAGAAAATTGATAAATTTGATCAGGTAATTAGACTTAAAACTCCATTAAATGTGATAATTATACAATAAAGATAGCCACTTGACTTATGAAAATAAGAGAAATAAAATCAAAAATACGGGATGAATTATATGTTTATACTTATCATGCTGATTGAGAACGTAAAGCAGATGATTTAACTTTAATACAGGTAGAAACTGCTTTATTAAATGGTGAAATTATCGAAAATTATTTAGATGATCAAAGAGGTGAAAGTTGTTTAATTTTAGGTTATGCTGATGATATACCTATTCACATTGTTTGTGGATGGCGAGGCGAAAAAATAGCTATTATTACCGTATATATTCCTAAACCACCAAAATTTATTACTCCTAAAATTAGAGGTAAAAAAAATGACTGAAATTAAATCTTGTAATATTTGTGGAAGTCAAGATTATGAACAACGACACATAGATTATTTATATAGTCATAAAGGCCAGTATTTACTTGTTCCTAATACACCAGTTGAAATCTGCCTTCATTGTGGCATGATTTATTACGATGCTAAGGTATTAAAACAAATTGAAAAACATTTTTTTGCTATTTATCAAGAACAAGAAAAACCAGATCAATATATTTCCATTCCTACTAAATTTTTAGTTTAAAAAATAATTTTGTTGGGGTTTCAGTGGGTAAAAGCGATCGCCTCATCTCCCTACAAACTTTTTTTCAAAACCAGACTTGTAACGAATAGCAACTATAGATAAACTTAAAGGTAGTGTTCGTAGCACTACCCAAAAAAACATAATTCTAGGAGAATAATAACATGGCCACAGCAACAAAAAGCGATTTGCAAGAAATAAAAGATTTAATCAAAGAGCAAAATCAAAAAATTGATAAATTAGACCAAAAAATTGAGCAACTAGAGCAAAAAGTAGAGCAGAAAATTGATAAATTAGACCAAAAAATTGAGCAACTAGAGCAAAAAGTAGAGCAGAAAATTGATAAATTAGACCAAAAAATTGAGAGAATTGAGAACAAAGTAGATGAAATTGACAGAAGTCAATTGCAAATTAAAACCCGTTTAGAAGACTGGAAACCTTCTTTTGACAAAATACCCGACTTAGCTGAAAAGGTCGGCGAGTTGAAAAATTGGCGCTCCATAGCTTTAGTAGTTGTTTCAGGAGTTATCACTACCTTATTTTGGTTTTTTAGAAATGGTAAACTATAGTAATTCTGATTAAGATTGAAACAGTAAAAACCTGGTTTCTTAATTTACTTAAGGGGGTAAATTCTTTATTCAGAGTGAGAAACCAGGTTTTTGATCCAACTCAATTATGTGTTTCATTTTTATTGAGAACGACTATATAATAAACATCTTGCGAGTTGAGTCGTTCATAGCGATCGCCCTTCCCCATAAAACAGCCATATTGTCAAGCAATTGTTACTAAACTTAATATTGCGGTAGAGTGCGTCAGATTTGTAAAATATAGTAATTCCCATTAAGATTAGAACAATTGAAAAATAGGTTCGTAGTTGCGCTTTAGCGCTTCTTAGGACTAAAGTCCAACAACAAACTAAAAACTTTTGTTTGATTTTTATTGGGAATTACTATAACTGTTAAAAAGATAAATTATCGGTGCGCGGTACTAACTTATAATTAACTAAAAGTCATAAAATTAAATAAATATTATTATTAATGCCAAAAAAAATTAGAGAGTTAAAAAGTATGTTACTAAAAGCAGGATTTATTTATCGTCCAGCCAAAGGTAGTCATACAATTTGGGAACATCCCAACTTACCAACTAAAATAACACTGTGTGGTCAAGATGGAGATGATGCACCTAAATATTTGGAAAAACGAGTTAATCAAGATTTAAAAAAACTCAGGGAGAGTAAATAATGAACTATCACTACAGCATAATTATTCAATGGTCAGAAGAGGATCAACTTTTTCTAGTGACATTACCAGAATTTACTGATGTCATGCAACCTTGCACTCATGGTCAAACCTATGAAGAAGCATTGCAAAATGCACAAGATTTAATGGAATCACTGATTGAGATTTATCAACAAGATCATAAACCCTTACCATTAATTCAATTATCACAAGTAGCTTAAATTGGTAGGGTGGGTAAAACGGCAATTAATCTGCTCAGAAAACCCTTGATTAATTATTTGTTTTGCCCACCAAGCCAAAAAAATATATACATTAAAATGTATTTTTGTCAAGTAATTGTTACAAAGCTTAATATTGTCGGTGGTGGGCAATGGCGATTTCACATTCATCGTTAAATCGACTAGATTATTCGCAACCTTACCCACCCTACAAACTCACCTCGGTAACTGATTCAAATTATTCATGGTTTGTTGATACCCGGTATTATTTCCCTGTTGTAAAAAAAGGTTCGCAGCTTGGTTAAAATCCCTTCTTGCCTCCGGGTATTTTTGTAAGTTATAGTAGGTTATACCCCGATTATTGTAGGCATCAGCATATTGGGGATTAATGGCAATAGCTCGGTTATAATCGGCGATCGCCTCTGGGTATTTTTGTAAGTTATTGTAGGCCCAACCCCGATTATTGTAAGCTAAGTCAAGTTGGGGATTAATAGCAATAGCTTGGGTATAATCGGCGATCGCCTCTGGGTATTTTTGTAAGTCATAGTAGGCTGTACCCCGATTATAGTAGGCATCAGCATATTGGGGATTAATAGCAATAGCTTGGGTATAATCGGCGATCGCCTCTTGGTATTTTTGTAAATCAGCGTAGGTAACACCTCGATTATAGTAGGCATCAGCATATTGGGGATTAATGGCAATAGCTCGGTTAAAATCAGCGATCGCCTCTGGGTATTTTTGTAAGTAATAGTAGGTAGTACCCCGATTATAGTAGGCATCAGCATATTGGGGATTAATGGCAATAGCTCGGTTAAAATCAGCGATCGCCTCTGGGTATTTTTGTAAGTCATAGTAGGCTGTACCCCGATTATAGTAGGCTTCTGCAGATTGGGGATTAATGGCAATAGCTCGGTTAAAATTAGCGATCGCCTCTGGGTATTTTTGTAAGTAATAGTAGGTAGTACCCCGATTATAGTAGGCTTCTGCATATTGGGGATTAATGGCAATAGCTTGGGTATAATCGGCGATCGCCTCTTGGTATTTTTGTAAGTAAAAGTAGGTATTACCCCGATCGTTGTATGCCTTATCATAGTTAGAATTTAAAGCAATGGCCTGATTAAATAAAGAAATTGCCCCTTGATAATCTTTCTGGTCATATTTTTGATTAGCTTGAGTATAGTAATCATCAGCCTTCAAAGCCGAGTTTTGATTAATATTAGGATTAAAGGCAAGTTGATTAGTTAAACCGAGATAGGAATTAATGGGAATTGCCAAATTAAAACCCGTTTTCATTCTAATATTGGGATCATCGGTAGCTTTGCTGTTCTCCGCATCTGCTCGGCCATGTACCCCAACAATTTTGCCATTTTCATCCAAAACCACACCCCCACTCATTCCGGGGAGAGTAGTGTTATCATACACCAACCCGTAACCATTCTCAAAAGCACGGGAAGTTACAGCAGTTAAATTTCCCTTGGTAAAATTGAGAAGGGAAATATTCATCGCCGCAGTGGCAATGGGGAAGCCGGCAACGTAAACCATTTGACCCCGTTTCAAGGTGGAAGAATCACCCATTTGACCCACCTGATAGGATTTATCGCTGGTAAATTCCACCACCGCTAAATCCCACTTTTCGCCAAAAGTCTTGATATTTCTGGTATTAATGGCGTGCAATTCCCCGTCACTTGTTTCCACGTCTGACTCCTCACCGGCTACAATACCTGCAATTACATGACGTGCCGTTAAAACCGTGTAAGTGTTACCATTTCTCCCAATAATAATCCCCGAACCCGGACTTGCGGGGGTTAAAATACGAACCGTTATGTTCTCGGCAATATCACCAATTTGATCCGCAGATAAACTAGCGAATACAGGCTGTGATTGCACAATCATCGTCGTTACAGCACCAAAAATAACCGCCGGTAAATGAGAAGTTTTAAACATAATGGGGAACATTCAAATTAGTTGTCTAGTCAATATATCACGATTGATAATTGTTATATATTACAACTTAACCAAAAAAAAGGTTTCAGGTTTCCTCCCCCCCCCTCAGTGAACCAGGGCTGTTTTAAAGTAAAAATTGCTATTTTTGAAACCCTTGCCTAATATGAGTTTAAATACCTTTTTTCTACTAATTAAAAAACAGGTTTTAAATATTAGGAAATATGCTCCCCTCTCCCTTTGGGATGAGGGGTTGGGGGTGAGGGTCTTCAAATTTTGCTCTTGACTTTGAAACAGCCCTGCTCAGTGAACAGTGAACAGTGAACAGATAATTAATAACTGTTCACTGTTCACTGAGATAGCATTTTCTGATTAAATGTTATCTACCCCTCACCCCCCTACCCCCCTCATCCCAAAGGGAGAGGGGGAAAGAGAGGTAAAATGTCAACTAAAAAGGCTATAACTGATAACTGAAATGACCTCTTTTTGGCCAGATTGAGAAAATTATTTTAAACTAAATTTAACCGAAAGAACCGCCGTAATATCCTTTTCCACCGAAGATGTATCATAGATTCCGTAATCACTCACCTCCGTGGAATTACGAGACGTAATTTGAAAAACCCCCGTTTCCGCACTTCGGACCGCACCTATTTGATTTCCTGTGCTGCGGGCGATCGCCTCTGCTCGGGCTTTTGCATCCTTGGCGGCTTCAGCTACCATCTCAATGCGTAATTGATTGATTTGACTATAAAGATATTGGGGTGGTTCAGAAACAATGCTAATTCCTTCATTAATTAATTCAGAAGACTCCTGACTTAATTTAGTATATTTGTCAACATCCTCCGAGCGAATCTCCAAACGTTGACTTAAACGGTAGGCTAAAGTTTGTCCCGTTTCTTGTCCATTGCTAGTAATTTCCCGAATCGGATAACTCTCAATCGCACTCAGCGTAACGGATTGAGCCGGAACTTGTTTTTCTGTCAAATAAGATTGTACCCGTTCAGTTTGACTTTTCAGGTCCTGATAAGCAGCTTGGGCAGTGGCTTGTTGACTAGAAACCGATAAACGCCAGACAATGTAATCAGCCCGAATTGCCCTTTTAGCCGAACCCGTAACCACAAGAACATCCCTCGATTGCTGAAAATCACGAATGGCACTAGCGCCAATCAAAGAACTAATGACCAAAGAGAGAGAAAGAAAAGTTAAACCCGCAAAAAGTTGAGGAAACCTTTCCAGCGAAAAATTATTTTTCATATAAGTAAATTTATGGTGGGATAAAAATTACTTGACAAAAGTTACTTGACAAAAGTTCCCCCAAACCACATAGCCTTAAACAGCTAAAAAAGCTTAAAACCAAGAACAGACCAACATAATTATGGTATAATAAAAGGTTGGTTTTATCTCAAAAATCGCCTTAAATTAGCTCTTAGCGTCTTTCTTTGCGCCTTCGCGAAGCCCCCCCTTTTAAGGGGGGGAAGGGGGGGTTGCGTGAGATAAACAAACCAGAGAAACCAGCGACAAATAAACAAAAATTACAGAAAAAATAGTATGTCAAACGAAAACAACCAACATTCAACCCTAGCTGAAATTCGCCAAAACCGTATAGAAAAAGCAGGAGAATTGACTAAATTAGGTTTTAACCCTTATGCTTATAGATGGGAAATAACCCATCATGCCGAAGAATTGCAGGAAAAATATATCGAATTAGAAAATGGGGAAGAAAAAGGAGATTTAGTTTCAATTGCTGGACGAATTATTGCGAGACGAGTATTCGGTAAATTAGCCTTTTTTAACCTGCAAGATGAGACAGGAACTATCCAACTATATTTAGACAAAAAATGCATTGATGAGTCTATGTCTGACAAAGAAAATGCGTTTAATAACCTCAAAAAATTAACCGATGTTGGCGATATTATTGGGGTTAAAGGTACTATTAAAAGGACAGAAAAAGGGGAATTATCTATTTTTGTAAATGAATACAATATATTAACTAAGTCGATTTTACCATTACCAGATAAATGGCATGGTTTAACTGATACTGAAAAGCGCTATCGTCAGCGATATATAGACTTAATTATTAACCCAGAAGTTAGGAAAACTTTTCGTTTAAGAGCGCGGATTACAGCAGGTATTAGACGCTATTTAGATGAGCGGGATTTCTTAGAAATAGAAACTCCGGTTTTACAAACTGAAGCAGGAGGAGCAGAAGCACGTCCTTTTGTTACCTATCATAATACTTTAGAGATGAATTTATATCTCCGTATCGCTACGGAATTGCATCTAAAACGATTGGTTGTCGGTGGATTTGAGAAGGTTTTTGAACTAGGGCGCATTTTCAGAAATGAGGGAATTTCCACAAAACATAACCCTGAATTTACGTCCATTGAAGTCTATCAAGCCTACGGTGACTATTATGATATGATGGATTTAACCGAAGATATGATTAGAAATATCTCCCAAGAAGTGTTGGGTTCTGCTCAAGTTGAATACGACCAAAGAACGATCGATTTAGAGTCTCCTTGGCGTAGGGAAACAATGCACAATTTGGTTAAGGAAGCGACGGGGTTAGATTTCACTCAGTTTAGTGATTTTGAAGCGGCTAAAATTGCCTGTGAAGCGGCTAAAATTGAGATTCCCGAAGGTTATCAAACCGTGGGAAAATTGTTAAATGAAGTTTTCGAGCAGCGAGTAGAATCCACTTTAATTCAACCAACTTTTGTGATGGATTATCCCATCGAAATTTCACCTTTAGCTAAACCCCACAGGGAAAAACAAGGATTAGTAGAAAGGTTTGAGTTATTTGTGGTTGGAAGGGAATTAGCCAACGGTTTTTCCGAGTTAACCGACCCCATTGATCAACGCCAAAGGTTAGAAGATCAAGCCGAGAAAAAAGCGGCGGGTGATGAAGAAGCACACGACATTGACGAAGACTTCGTAACCGCCCTCGAATACGGAATGCCTCCCACTGTTGGCTTAGGAATCGGCATCGATCGCCTGGTCATGTTATTGACAAATTCCCTGAGTATCAGGGATGTAATTGCGTTTCCTCTGTTGAAAACTCAGACTTCGGCCCATGTAGAGGAATAATTATAGGTGGGCTGTGCAACAGCCTACTTAGGGTTTGCTGAATAAATGGCTGGTGAGGGCGAGTTGATAGTTTGACTGCGTCTTTTGACGAGCAAAAATCTTGATTAATCCCCGTAAATGTAAGGTTTTTTACTATTATTTGTTGAAATCCTTGCCCTTAATTCAAGTCCAACCAACTTGCAAGTCTTGATCTACATAGCTGTCAGCTTTTTTCCGTAAACCCTACTTATTAACTGGCAAAATATTTTTGTATAAAAAAACAAGTTTCGGCAAAAAGAGTCGCTTAGTTTCACTGATCGTAAATTGTTAAAACTCTTGTCCCACGGAGAGAGATCGCACTTGACCTTTACGATTAATGACCACCTTGTCATTGGCTACGGATTCCACAGCCCAGCCACTAGAACCGATATTTTCGCCAACGTAAATCCGTCGAGTAATGCCGCCAACCTCAAATAAAGCAGCACTGCGATCGCCTAATTCCAACAATCCGATCAACGTATGGCTATCTGTTACAACATTGGCCACCTCACTAACTTGAGTTTCCACTTTATTTTCAGCAACCGGTGGAGGAGTTGGTTGAATTACGGGTGGTGGGGGAGTTTTCACTTGAATGGGGGGAGCAATTGGTGTATTTCTCACCTGTATCGGTGGAGGTGTTGGTGTATTTCTCACTTGTATCGGTGGGGGAGTTGGTGTATTTCTCACTTGTATCGGTGGGGGAGTTGGTGTGGGAGTTGGAGGAGGATTGGGAATTGGTTGAGCAAAAGGTATATAAATTCTTTCAATAATTCTAGTGGGAGAATTTTGTTTAACAGAATCATTATTAGGAGGTATTTTTTCCTCTGATTTAGAATTATCTATCTGGGGTTGTGTTGCCGAAATTAAGGGAGTTTCTTTGTCAATTATTTTCAAAGATTGTAACAAATAATTAGCAAATTCCGTATCTTGAGAAGGGGTAATATTGGCCACGGGAACTAGTTCTTGACTTTCATATCCAAAAATAGGAACTTTAATTTTGTCTATACTAATTAACCATCCAATAACAGCGACTAAAAAACTAAATGAACCAACAAATAATAACTTATCTAAATGTTTAATTAAACCGGGGTTTTCTTGTAAGACTTCTTGTTCAGCAAAAGCCGTAGAATCAAAATATTTCTGCTGAATAATCTCCTCTTTTTTCGGCGTAATTTCTGATAATAATTCCGCTTCAAGGGGAATGGGTGTATTATCTTCTTCTACTATTTCATTCTCAACCTTAACATTTTCATAATCCCTAGGATCTAAAATATCATCTAACTCTGAAAAAATATCATCAACTATTTGTTCTGCTTCTTTCTCGGCGGAAAATAGATAATTTTCCTCAGTTTCAAAGTCATTTATTTCCTGTTTGTTATTAAGCATAATTTTACTTATTTTTTATTAGTTATTATTGTAGGGTAGGCAGTTTTTAAAACTACTTGAAAACAAGAATATAAATAGCTCTAAAAACTGCCCACCTTAGTATTAAACTGTTAATTTTAAGGAGCGAGAATGTAACTCTAAATGAACCAATAAAGCGTTAATATCCGCCGGATTTACGCCTCCGGTACGGGAAGCTTGACCAATGGTTAAAGGTTTAATTTGGGTTAATTTTTCCCGCGCTTCCATGGACAAGGTTTCTATGTTCATATAGTTGATATTCTCCGGTAATTTCTTGTTAGTATGACGACTAACTTGTTCGATCTGATTTTGTTGTCTTTGAATATAACCGGAGTATTTAATATCAATTTCTGCGCCTTCTTTTTCCCCTTGATTAATATTAGAATTACCTAAGTTATACTGCTCTAAATTAACATAATGAAAACCCGGTCTTCTTAACAAATCAGCTAAGGTAATTGAGCCTTTGATTTTTTGTTGAGTATCACCAGCAATTTCTTTTCCGATCGCCTCATGTTCCTTAATTCTAGTTTCATATAACCGCTCTTTTTCCGCCGCAATATTCTCTTGTTTGCTCTGAAAAATAGCCCAGCGGCGATCGTCAATTAACCCAATTTCTCGACCTAAAGGTGTTAGTCTTTGATCCGCATTATCGGAGCGTAAAATTAAGCGATATTCCGATCTACTGGTTAACATTCGATAGGGTTCGCGCAAATCTTTGGTACACAAATCGTCTATTAAAGTACCCAAATAACTTTGCTGGCGAGAAAAGACAATCATCTCCTGATTTTTCACATATCGACTTGCATTGACTCCTGCCACAACCCCCTGTGCCGCAGCTTCCTCATAACCCGTTGTCCCATTAATCTGACCTGCCGCAAATAACCCCTCAATTTTCTTAGTCATCAAAGTAGGGAAACACTGAGTCGCAGGTAAATAGTCATATTCCACCGCATAAGCTGGGCGCAACATGGTACAATTTTCTAAACCAGGCAATGTGTGCAACATGGCCAATTGCAACTTCTCAGGTAATCCCGTCGAAAACCCCTGAATATACAATTCGGGAATATCTCGGCCTTCGGGTTCAATAAATAATTGATGGCTTTCCTTGTCAGCAAAACGCACGATTTTATCCTCAATACTCGGACAGTAACGAGGACCTTTTGAGTCAACCCAACCGCCATAAATCGGCGAAAGGTGCAAATTATCCCGAATTAATTGGTGAGTTTCCTTGGTTGTCCGGGTTAAATAACAGTTCATCTGCTCCCTTTCCACCCAGACTTCGGGATCAAAACTAAACCAACGGACTTCTTCGTCAAATGGTTGCACTTCCATTTTGCTGTAGTCAACGCTGCGTCGATCAACCCGAGCCGGAGTTCCTGTTTTTAATCTACCTGTCTCAAAGCCATATCTGTTAAGGGTTTCGGTTAATCCTACCGCCGCAAATTCCCCCGCTCTACCCGCTTCCATGGACTTATCGCCAATCCAAATGCGGCCGCCTAAAAATGTTCCCGTCGTCAAAATCACGGCTTTTGCTTCAAAACAAGTGCCGAAATAGGTTTCTACCCCAATTATTTCGTCATTTTTGCCTAAAATTAAATCCGTAGCCATTCCTTCGCGAATGCTTAAATTTTCTTGATTTTCGACAATGGTTTTCATGACTGCGGCATATTCGCGCTTGTCGGTTTGAGCCCGCAACGCCCAAACCGCAGGACCTCTCGAGGAGTTGAGGATGCGCTTTTGTAGGTAGGTGCGATCGCTCATTTTGCCAATTTCTCCGCCCAAAGCGTCAACTTCGTGGGTTAATTGGGATTTGGCTGGTCCACCAACGGCGGGATTACAAGGTTGCCAGGCGATTTTATCTAGGTTTAATGTTAGCATCAGGGTGCGACAACCTAGACGGGCTGCCGCTAATGCCGCTTCACAACCTGAATGTCCGCCACCAACGACTACTACATCAAAGCTATCTTGAAATTCTACTGGCTTTTTTTCGCTCATTTTTAGTTCGCAAAGATCTCATTTTTTCTGATTTTAGCAAATTTTTCCCCTCTCTAGGATTGTTTTTCTCACGCAAAGGCGCTAAGGCGCAAAGGGGGTTTTCGGCAAGTAACTGGTTTAAGGTTTCTCGGGCCAAGAGATTAAGTTAGAGTTTGCTCATCTATCATAATCGGGGCTTTTTTGGTAAAAAAGTTAACATTTTTTTACCAAAATTATTTCTACTATGAACCAAAGTAGTTAAATAAGTTTTTTATATGTCTTTAAAAAAACAAGTTTCGGTGCGTTCTTTAGACTCAATCCAGGGTGGGATGGCGGAATTTTATACTCCTCAAATTAGTGATGAAACCATGTTGGTGAAAGTTCCTGCGGGGACTAATGATGATTTGTTTGTGCATAAATTTCAAACTGACCAATTATTCGTGGTTAAGGGTAGTTTTATTTTGGTGGTTTTGTTGAATAAAAAGTATGGCTATATTCCTTTAAGTGATGATTTTCCTCAAGTGGTGACGATTCCACCTGGGGTGGTTCATGGAGCAATTAATCCTTTTGCTGAAGATTGTTTGTTGGTTAATGCGGTTTTGCGCCACGGTAAACCCCATCACAAGGATTATCAACCCCTTCCTAAACCTTTTCCTTACGATTTTTCGCCGCTTAATGGCTTTTTAATCTCACGCAAAGGCGCACTCGAAGCAAAGGGGTTTTCTGCAAGTTCCAGGTTGAACGGTTTCTCGGGCTTTGATAACCCAGAAATTAGATTGAGATAAGAAAGAGATTTCTAAGGGTTAGACGGCTTTAAAATTAACAATTATTCACGGAAATTATCCCGATTTAATTATTTTTTAATTCCTTTAAATCATTAATTATCACAGATTTATGATCAGTGAATTCGACCACTAATTTTAGATTTCCACCCATTTCGGCTAGATTTTGCCGCAAAATTGACAGTAATAAATCTGTTTTTTCCTCTAATTTATCAAATTTTTTGGCCGTTATTCCTAATTCTTGAGAGATTTTATCTTGAGTTAATTCGTAGGCTTTTTTTACTTCTTTTCTCGCCATTTCTTCTGCTATTAATTGTTGACTTCTCTCTTGAATTTCTGCTTGTTCTTCTAAAGAAAATTTATCCATTATTTCTGCTAATGTTTTAACCATTTTGATTACTTTTTATCTTTATAATTGGTTTAAATGTTCTTGATATCTAAGATCCGCTTTTTGAATTAACTGTTTATAAAACTTTTGTTGGTTAACTCCAGATTTATCTCCTCCTACTAATAATATAGCTTTTCTTGTGGGATCAAAGGCAAATGCTACTCTCCAAACACCGTTATCTGTATTAAATCTCAGTTCTTTCATATTAGTATAATTAGAACCTTTTAAGGTATCAACATAAGGACGACCAAGTTGAGGTCCGAATTGTGCCAAAAGTGCAATATTAGCAATTAATTGCTTTTGTACACTTCTGGGAAACTCATCGAATTCCGGTTCAAAGTCATCATGAAATAATATTTGCCAACTCATAATTTTTAAATTTTATTCTATTTTATAGCTCACCTAAATAGGTTGTAAAAAATTGTTTTCACCAAACCCTTACTGTAGAGACCTAGTATGTTAGCTCTCTACACAACTCATTGAAGACTGCTATATTACGTCTCGACTTCCCATTTTGGGAGCTATTTAATATATTTTTGCTCCTTAAAATTCGGTTAATTTGTTAGTTTTAGTTGTTTGTTATTTAAGGTTTGAATTACGAAGTTTTGTAATAAGTTGGCTTTTTGATTTTCGGTAAAGATGGCTTTTATTTTGTCTGTTAATTTGTCTAGGTTTAATTTTGCTCCTGTGTTATTACTTATTTCTTGTTCTTCATAATATGCTATTACACTTAATCCCGCTATTCTGGTTAAGTAAGCTGCACTTATTCCCTGTACGATTCCCCCGGCTATATATGTTATAGCGTTACTTTTTAGGATACCTGAAATAGCATGACTAGATATTTCAACCAGCCCCAATTTTACCATCACTTTACCAATAGTTACGGCTGCATTTTGTGCTTGATCCATTGTCATTTTTTGCTGATATATTTCCCCTAAATCTACTAACATCTGTCCATTTATGGCCGCTGTGGCTAATAAGTCTAGCGCAGAAACTGGGTTAGCAAAAGCAGCAGTAGCGGCAATCCATTGATACTGTTCTATAATCGGTTGACTACGATTATTTCTAATTTTGTTTAAGCTATTTTTAGCTTGTTTTTCTAATAGTTTTGCTTGGCGCCAAGTGGTTGCTAAAATAAGTTGTTGTTTTTCATTTTTAATAATGTCAGTTAAACGATTATTTAACTGTGTTAGATCGGGTTTTTGCTCTTCTATTTTCTCTACAATTGTCCCATCAAGAAGATGTTTTTTTACTTTAATAGCCTTCGGTGCAGCCGAAATAGACATTATGTCTTCTTGACCGATAATTTCCTTTAAAGATGTCCTAATTTTTTGTAAGATTTCGCTTCTTTCTTCTCTGTTATATTGCTCCTGTTTATTTAAGGTGACTACCACCCTCTGTTGAAAGTCTCTGGATTTGCCGATTATTTGCGCCTCAGAGGCTGTTAAATCACCATTAACAAGGAAAATAACCAAATCATCGGTGGAATAGGCTTCTTGCCTGTCAAAATAGGAGATGTTTTTATCTTGATTTTGTTTAGCTAAAATTTCCGTTAAGCTGCTTTTTCCTACTCTTTTATTCCCGATAATTGCTATGGCTAAATTTTCCCTTTCTAAGGATTTCTTAATTATATTAATCTCTTCTTTTAAGTTGCCAATTTCTTGTTCGGGTGCTTCTTTTTCTACGTAATTAATGGTTTTTTCCGTTTTGGCGATCGCCTCAATAACGGCTTTTTGATCTATGATTGAAGTCATCCGTGAAACCAATTTAGCTTGACTATTTTGGCGCAATGACCAGAAAATACTACCAACGGCCATCGCTCCTAACACGGTATAGTTACCGAGAGGGGAATGTTGAAGGATATCCCAGAAACCGAGACCTAAAGATAATCCCATTCCTAAAATTAAAATTGGTTTACGAAATTTAATAATGGCCATTGTGCTTAACCTAACTATATATATATGATTTATTATCTTACATCTGTGAGGATACAGTTGTTTAACTTATTTTTGTTAATTATTAATTTTCAATTATTAATTGTCTCAAAAGTTACCAAGTGAAGTTTCTTAACAAAAAATTAATTTATCTTAAAAAAAAGTTACATTTATTAAAATAAAAAAATCCTTAAAATTAAGGACAGAAAAAGTAATCGGTGCTAAAATTAACCTTACTGTAAGCAAGTTGTTTCATGGGATCAAAAAACTAACCAAATAAAGTACCGATGGACAACATTATATAATTGGGAGAACGTTACACAGTGCAAACGACAAATAAACAGACAAATAAAGAAACGCAAACAATTAAGATTAAAGTAGAAGATGATCGCACCGGTATGAGCAAGGAAACGCTAAAACGCGCTTTCCTTGACCATTTATTTTATACTCGTGGCAAATATGAGTCTTTAGCCACCAAAAAAGATTACTATATGGCTTTATCTCATACTGTACGCGATCGCCTTTTACAACGGTGGAATAAGACTTTTAAGACTTACATGGAACAAGAAGTCAAAATAGTCTGCTATTTATCGGCCGAGTTTTTGATGGGTCGTTATTTGGCTAATAATTTAATTAATTTAGGTATCTATGATTTAGTTAAGGATGTTGTCGAGGAATTAGGTTTAAATTTAGAGGAATTAATTGAGGAAGAACACGATCCCGGTTTGGGAAACGGTGGTTTAGGTCGTTTAGCTGCCTGTTTTCTTGATTCATTAGCCAGTTTAGAAATTCCGGCCATCGGTTATGGTATTAGATATGAGTTCGGTATTTTCTATCAATTTATTAAAGATGGTTGGCAGGCTGAAGTACCAGACAATTGGTTGCGTTTCGGTAATCCGTGGGAAATCCGTCGGCCAGAAGCTACAGTAGATGTCATGTTTGGTGGTCACACGGAAAGTTATCACGATGATAAAGGTTACAAAAAAGTTGTTTGGGTTCCCGCGCGTAAAGTAACGGCTTTACCCTTTGATACACCAGTCCCAGGATATAAGACTAACACGGTTAACTTTTTACGTTTATGGAAATCCGTGGCCTCCGAAGATGATATCTTCGACTTCCAAGCGTTTAATGCTGGAGATTATGATGGTGCAGTAGCTAATCAAATGGGTTCGGAGACGATTTCCAAGGTTTTATATCCGAATGATAATACCCCCCAAGGTCGTCAACTGCGTTTAGAACAACAATTTTTCTTTGTTTCTGCATCTTTGCAGGATATGATTCGCAAACATCTCAGAAACCATGAAAATTTAGATAATTTCCATGATCGGTTTACTCTTCAATTAAACGACACTCACCCCACCATCGCTGTTGCTGAATTAATGCGATTGTTGGTGGATGAACATGGTATGTTCTGGGATAAAGCTTGGGGTATCACTCAAAAAGCCTTGGCATACACTAATCATACTTTAATGCCCGAAGCTTTGGAACGTTGGTCAGTGGAATTATTTGAGACTCTCTTACCCCGACATTTAGAGATTATCTATGAAATTAATCACCGTTTCATGGAAGATTTAAAGGTTTGGTATCACAATGATCCTAGATTACCGCAAATTATGGGCGAATTGTCCATTATTGAGGATTATCCCCATAAATCCGTCAGAATGGCTAATTTAGCTTGTGTCGGAAGTCATGCAATTAATGGGGTGGCTGCTTTACATACGCAGTTGCTTAAACAAGATACGTTAAACGGTTTTGCTCAACTTTGGCCCGAAAAATTCTATAACAAGACCAATGGTGTGACTCCCCGTCGTTGGTTGTACCTCTGTAATCAACCTTTGGCTAAGTTAATCACGTCAAAAATTGGTGACAATTGGGTGAAAAACCTTGACGAATTAACTAAGTTAGAGAAATTTATTGAGGATAAAACTTTTCGCGATCGTTGGCATCAAATTAAGCTAGAAAATAAACAGAAACTGGCCCAATATATCGCAATTCATAACGGTATTGAGGTGGACCCTACTTCCATTTTTGATGTCCAAGTAAAACGGATTCACGAATATAAACGCCAATTATTAAGTGTTCTCCACGTGATTGCCCTCTATAATCGCATTAAACACAATCCCACCGTGGATATTGTACCCAGGACCGTGATCTTCGGTGGTAAGGCTGCACCTGGCTATTTTATGGCTAAATTGGTGATTAAGCTAGTCAATTCCGTGGCTGATGTGGTGAATAAAGACCCCATTGTTCGAGGCCGTTTAAAAGTGGCATTTTTAGCTAATTTTAATGTCTCTTTGGGCGAAAAAATCTACCCTGCTGCTGATTTATCAGAGCAAATTTCCACCGCCGGAAAAGAAGCCTCCGGTACTGGTAATATGAAATTCTCCATGAATGGTGCTTTGACCATTGGTACATTAGATGGCGCAAATATCGAAATTCGTGAAGAAGTGGGCGCTGAAAATTTCTTCTTGTTTGGCTTAACCGCTCAAGAAGTTGCTGATGTTAAGAATCATGGCTACAATCCCATGGATTACTATCATCATAACCCTGAATTAAAGGAGGTAATTGATAGTATTGCTCAAGGTTGTTTCTCCTTTGGAAATCAGGAGTTATTTAAACCGATTGTGGATTCTTTACTTTACCATGATGAGTATATGTTATTAGCTGATTTTGCTGCTTATATTGAGTGTCAAAAACAGGTTAGTAAAGCATATTTAGATCAGGATAAATGGACCAGAATGTCGATTATTAATGCGGCCAGAATGGGTAAGTTTTCTAGCGATCGTACCATTAATGAGTATGTTAAAGAAATCTGGAATGCTAAACCGGTGAAAATTACTCTCGAAGATTACAAACCTTAATTTCTGACCAATATTCCCATGTTTTTCTAGCAAAAGCGTGGGTTTCTAATTATGGTAAATTCCCTTGGTTTTTTCCCTAAGATATCGACAAGAATTCCCTTGGAATTATCAATTCTTTAATTAAATACCTAAGCAAAATTAATTGTGAAAAATAAAAAAGGTTCGTTGTTGCGCTTTAGCGCTACCAGTTCGAGAAAACTTACTTTTTTAATTAAAACTTCTTAAAAAAAAGCTAGTCATTTTAGTTATCAATTATCAGTCAAGCTTAACTGCCGTTAACTTCTACACAGCCTTCAGGTGATAACTCTTAATCGGAAAATATATTAGACCTCGCAGCGTTACTAAGAATAAAATCAATTTTCCTCTCATAAGCGTCAATTTCTTTACCTATTACCTATTACCTATTACCTATTACCTATTACCTATTACCTATTACCTAAAAACCTATTACCTATTACCTATTACCTATTACCTATTACCTATTACCTAAAAACCTATTACCTATTACCTATTACCTATTACCTATTACCTATTACCTATTACCTAAAAACCTATTACCTAAAAACCTATTACCTATTACCTATTACCTATTACCTGACTTGGTGCAATTCGTCTATTATTATCCTCAATTTCCCACTGCATTCCTATTCTTCGTTTAACATTAAGAATATAAACACCTTGAAATAAGCAAAATTTTTTCCCTTTATTTTTGGGAAAACTTATTCATCAATTATTAAACTATTTTAATCAAAAATTGAGAAATCATTAAATTTACGCTAATATGAAAATTATATTCAAATTATCCCTTAATCCTTGAAATAATAGCAAAATGCCCCTGATTAAAGTACAAACTTCTGTGCCCACACCCGAAAAAAAACAAGTAGAAACCTTGTTGAAAACCCTTTCGGCTAAATTAGCCGGACATTTAGGAAAACCTGAATCCTACGTCATGACAGCATTTGAAGCAGAAATTCCCATGACTTTTGGCGGTACAACTGACCCAGTTTGTTATATTTACATTAAAAATATCGGCCAAATTACACCCAGTCAAACTAAATCCATGAGTCAAGACTTTTGTCAAATTATACAAGATGAATTAGGAGTACCAGCCAAACGTACCTATTTGGAATTTTCCCCTGTCGAAAGACACCTCTGGGGATGGAATAGCAGCACTTTTTAAACATTACTGCTTAGACTTGCAAAATCTAGAAAATATCGCAAGTCTGAGACAACTTATTACAATCAAAATAACTTCTTAGCAGCGTTTTAGCTCACTTTAAATATCAATAATCAAACTTATTTCTTACTATGAAAAATAAAATAAGCGTCAGTTTTTTAGCCTTATTAATAGCAACGATAACTACCCCTGTAGTTGCAGAAAATTTGTCAGATTTAAGAAAATTACTTTCCACAAAAGAATGTTTCAACTGTGATTTAAGTGGTAGTGGTTTAGTCATGGCTAATTTATCCGGAGCTAAATTAGGTGGTGCAAATTTAACACAAGCTAATTTAAGCCGTGCTAACCTTAGTGGAGCTGACTTAAGCGGCGCAGACTTGAGTGGAGCATCATTGTATGGCGCTAACCTCACCGGTGCTAATTTAATCGGTGCTAAAATAAATGGCTCAGATTTGCGCGGTGCCTACTTACATAATGCTATATTCGTCGGTGTTAGTTTTGATACTGCTTATTTACAAGGAGCAACGGGGATTCCTAACTATGTTGGTACTCCCGAACAATTTGTCCGCTGGGGTATGATAGAAGCAACTAAAGGTAATTATACTCGAGCTGTCGAACATTACAACAAAGCTTTGACGATTAATCCCCAGTTTTCCTTTGCTTTCCTAAATCGAGGAATTGCCCGTTATCGTCTTGGAGATGAAAACGGAGCAGTCGAAGATACGGAAATGGCCGCTAAAATCTTTGAATCTCAGGATAATACCCTCGGTTTTCAAACTTCCCAACAATTTCTTGAAGGTATGGAAATGATTAAAAATATCCAGAATAAACCCGAAAAAGAATCAGGAGTAGAAAGAGTTTTAGGTAGTGTTGGTTCTCTCCTCCTGCAATTCCTCTTCTAAATTTTTCCCCTCCTTTCTTATTCCTATATTTCCCTGATTTCTTGTTATAAATGCTTGACTTCTTCCCAAAAATACCCTACAATTATTATTAGATTAAATAAAATCAGGGGTAAAAAAAACTGCGCAAAATTCCCAGCGCCGAGGTTAGCCACAACTTTTTTAGGTGAGATGCTCGCTAATCATTTAAGCACCGCCTAAATAGGGTTTACGGAAAAAAGCTGACAGCTATGTAGATCAAGACTTTCAAGTTGGTTAGACTTGAATTAAGTGCAAGGATTTCAACAAATAATAGTAAAAAACCTTACATTTACGGGGATTAATCAAGATTTTTGCTCGTCAAAAGACCCGGTCAAACTATCAACTATCAACTATCAACTCGCCCTCACCAGCCATTTATTCAGCAAACCCTAAATAGCTTTTGTATCCAATTATACCATTTACCCTAAAATCCCCAAATAACCGCAATAGAGAGCATATTTTTAAAATGACTTTTAAGAGGTAAATTAACTTTTAAGCCAGTTAAACCCTCTTTAAAGGCTCGTTGTTGCGCTTTAGCGCTAAAGCGCAACAACGAGCCTTTTAAAACAAGACAATATCTGCATTCGTAATACTAGGATCATTATCTAGCATAACCAGGCGATCGCTTTTGATCTGATTCCATCGCCTATTAATCAAAACCCCTTTTAAGAATAGACTTTCAGAACTTTTAGCTGATTTATTACTGCTATCTACTCCCCTTGCCCTAAATTACAATCGAAAAAAATACGGGTAACTACCCCCCCTCGCGAGGGGGGGGTAGGGGGGTACATCATTATATTCAGTTAAACATCATTTTTTATTAATTGTTCATGGCAACTTATTTGGGCTAAATAGACAACAATCTTCGATCATTCTTAGCAAATTCGCTAAAAAAGGCGATCGGTTTTTAGGGTCTTTTTTTATTAAAATAAAGCATTTTTAGTTAATATTTTGCTTCTTTTTTCTCCCTCTCCCTTTGGGATGAGGGGGTTAGGGGGTGAGGGTATATAACACTTAATCAGAAAATGCTATAAAACCCTTATAATTTTAATTGTCAAACAATTTTCAAACAATCAATAAACCAGAATGACTAAAATTATCACCTATAGTAAAGCTTATACTTTAGTCCCTACTTATGAGTGTTTCAATCGTTGTAGTTATTGTAATTTCAGGGTTGATCCTGGCCAAGATTCTTGGTTAACTTTACCCGAAGCCAAAATTAAATTAACAGAATTACAGGAGCAAAATATCTGTGAAATTCTCATTTTAAGTGGAGAAGTTCACCCTAATTCAAAACTAAGAAAACCTTGGTTTCAATTAATATATAATCTCTGTGAATTGGCCTTAGAAATGGGTTTTCTCCCCCATACCAATGTCGGACCTTTAAGTTACCAAGAAATGTCACAACTTAAACAGGTTAACGTTTCCATGGGTTTAATGTTAGAACAATTGACCCCCACTTTACTTAATACTGTACACCGTCACGCCCCTAGCAAAAATCCCCCCTTGCGTTTACAACAAATAGAACAAGCAGGCCAACTTAAAATTCCCTTTACCACCGGAATCTTATTCGGTATTGGTGAAATCGAACAGGATTGGTGGGACAGTCTAAATGCGATCGCCTCCCTCCACCTTAAATATGGTCATATCCAAGAGGTGATCCTGCAACCTCATAGTCTCGGTAAACAACAAGATTCACAGACCCCCTCCTTTAATCTTAAAGAACTCCCCAGTATCATTGCAAAAGCTCGTCAAATTCTCCCTGATACTATCACCATCCAAATTCCCCCTAATTTAATCCCCGAAACCTCGTTTCTCCTTGATTGTTTAGCCGCTGGAGCCACAGATTTAGGCGGAATAGGACCATTAGACGAGGTAAACCCAGATTTTAAACACCTTACCCTCGAAAACCTCTCTAATCTACTAAAAAACGCAGGCTACAGCCTTGTTCAACGACTACCTGTATATCCCCAATATTATGGTTGGCTGGGCGATCGCCTTAAACAATTGACCATTAATAATTGTTAATTATTTGATTTTATCAATACTTGCCCCTTTTAATATAGCTATGTGACTATATCACTGGAAAAGAGAAAAATCAGCACAAAAAAGATAATTTTTACTTATATGTAACATAACGAAATATTACCTTAAAAAACTTTACAAAACTAAAAATATCATCTAATATATTAGACATACATAACGTACCTTGATAAATACATAGCAATAATTATGACTACCACTTTACAACAGCGCGAAAGCGCCTCCTTATGGGAGCAGTTTTGTCAGTGGATCACCAGCACTGAAAACCGCCTTTATGTAGGTTGGTTCGGTGTATTAATGATCCCTACTCTCTTAACCGCAACTATTTGTTACATCATCGCTTTCGTAGCTGCACCCCCCGTTGACATCGACGGTATTCGTGAACCTGTCGCTGGTTCTTTGTTATACGGCAACAACATTATTTCTGGTGCTGTTGTACCTAGCTCCAACGCTATCGGTCTTCACTTCTACCCCATCTGGGAAGCTGCTTCCTTAGATGAATGGTTGTATAACGGCGGTCCTTACCAGCTCGTAATTTTCCACTTCCTCGTTGGCATCTTTTGCTACATGGGTCGTGAGTGGGAATTGTCCTACCGTTTAGGAATGCGTCCTTGGATTTGTGTTGCTTACTCTGCACCTGTTGCAGCTGCTACCGCAGTATTCTTAATCTACCCCATCGGTCAAGGTTCCTTCTCCGACGGTATGCCTTTAGGAATCTCTGGAACATTCAACTTCATGATCGTGTTCCAAGCAGAGCATAACATTCTCATGCACCCCTTCCACATGTTAGGTGTTGCTGGTGTATTTGGTGGTTCTTTATTCAGTGCTATGCACGGTTCTTTAGTAACCTCTTCTTTAGTGCGTGAAACCACCGAAACCGAATCTCAAAACTACGGTTACAAATTCGGTCAAGAAGAAGAAACCTACAATATCGTAGCTGCTCACGGTTACTTTGGTCGCTTAATATTCCAATATGCTTCCTTTAACAATAGCCGTAGCTTACACTTCTTCTTAGGTGCGTGGCCTGTAGTTGGTATTTGGTTTACTGCTTTAGGTGTATCCACCATGGCATTTAACCTCAACGGTTTTAACTTCAACCAATCCGTAATGGATTCCCAAGGTCGTGTAATCAACACCTGGGCTGATATTTTAAACCGTGCTAACTTAGGTTTTGAAGTAATGCACGAGCGTAATGCTCACAACTTCCCCTTAGACTTAGCAGCTGGCGTTCAAGCTCCTGTAGCTTTAACCGCTCCTAGCATCAATGGTTAATTCTTAGGTGAATAAAAAAAGCTCTCCTTCGGGGGAGCTTTTTTTATGGCTTTTTTATTTTTTGCTATTATTAAATAATCCCTTAATTTTCCTGAATTGACATGAAATTAACTGTTATTTTAGAACCCAGTGACGAAGGAGGTTACACTGTTTATGTACCATCTCTTCCGGGGTGTATTAGTGAAGGAGATAATATTAATGAGGCTTTGTCTAATATACAAGAAGCCATAGAACTGTATCTCGAATGTGACGTTTTTCCAAATCAAGAAGGCCTAATTGTTAGGGAATTGGTATTATGAGCAAAGTTCCGAGTCTTTCTTATGCTCAAATAATTGCCGCTTTAAAACGAGATGGTTGGAATGTAATTCGTCAAAAAGGGAGTCATATTCGTTTAGAAAAAATGTTAGATGATGAAATTTTAAAAATAACTGTTCCAGCCCATCGTCCAGTGAAACGTTCTACTTTATCCCATATTTTAAAACAAGCTAGATTAGAGGTTGATCACTTTATTGATTTATTATAAATAAAATTTTGTCGGGTCGGAAAAATGGCGAAAAATCTTTAGCAAAAAACAGATAATATTTAATCCATTCTGCACCGCAATTGTCGAGGTGGGCAATTGCGAATTATATTTTAAAATTATTCTCTGAATTAATCCCTGCAATTACCCACCCTACAAATCTTTGTTTACTATGAAAATTAATTTAATCAGATTATGAAAAATACTACTCTTAATGTTCAATATATTAGTAATAGCACAGGAGAAAAAACGGCGGTAATTTTACCCCTTGCCGAATTTGAAGAACTGTTAGAAAAATTAGAAGATTTAGAAGATTTAGCAGCTATTACAGAAAGGCAAAATGAAGCAACCATTGATCATGCTGATTTAATTGAGGAGTTAAAAAGGGATGGGTTGTTATCAGATTAAATGGAAAACTTCTGCTAAAAAAGATTTTAAAAAGTTAGATAAAACTGTTATTCCTAAAATTTTAAAAGCAGTTGACTCTTTGGTTGAGAATCCTCGGCCTTCGGGGGTAAAAAAAATAATTGATAGTTACTCAACTTATCGCCTTCGAGTGGGTAATTATCGAGTAATTTATACTATTTGTGATGAAGTTTTAATAATTGAAGTAATTAAGATTGGTCATCGTCAAAGTATTTATAATGATTAAACTAATTGTAGGGTGGGTAAAGAAAAATCTTAGCAATTACCCAGAAAATACAGTTAAAAATGGTGGGCAATTGCGAATTATAATTGAAAATTGAAAACTGAATTAATCGCTGCAATTACCCACCCTACAAATCTAAGCTTTAGTTAAATTAATAAATTGTAGGGTGGGAAAAATGGCGAAAAATCTTTAGCAAAAAACAGATAATATTTAATCCATTTTGCCCACCAATCCTTAAAAAAGGTGGGCAATTGCGAATTATAATTAATCGCAATTATCCTATTTTATCGCTGCAATTACCCACCTTACAAATTTAAGCTTTAGCCTCTTTTTTGACGGTAGTTTTATAGGCCCATAATCCGAACATTAAAGCGAGAATAATATACCAGATTAACCAAAATTCATGCACAGAAATATATTGATCATATTTGGTTTCATTACTGAGGTATAAAATAATTTGAGAATAATGATAAAGAGGAGAATGAGCTGCTAAATAATCTCCCAATAATTCCCCACTATTAAACCATGGGATTAAACTACTAGAGGCATCTAATTTGCCTTCAAATGGTTCTAATATACTTCTCAGGTAAATAGGAATTATAAACAGAAAACAACTACCAATGGCAACTAATTGGATTTCTTTTTGTCCGAATTTATAACCTAATGCTACTCCGAAAAATAAATAGGGTATTACTCCGATGATAAAACCAAAAGATAGGGTTAATAATTCTGAAGTGGGAATACTACTTATTAAAACCGTCATACCAATCATTAAGAAGATTGACACAGAAAGTATTAACAAAGAAGCGATAACTTTAGCTGATAAATAAATAATCGGAGGTAGGGGTAAAGTTTTGAGAATTTTCGTCAAAGTTTCATTTTGACGTTCAATAGAAATGGTATTTCCTGTTATTGTCATAGCCATCAATGCTAGATAAAAAGAATAAGCATTAGCTATGATGAAAGAATGACTGATTCCTAAAGGAGCTAACGGTAACATTTTCGGTAGAAAAGAGAAAACACCCGCAAATAAAATCGTTGAGATAATAAAGATTGTTAAATACTTTTTATCCAGTTGTAAAGTTTGATAAATATTAAATTTGGTATGTTCAATTAACAAAGATAACCAGTGAATTAAACCGATTTTATTATCCTTAATATTCTCTTGTTTTGATTCTAATTGCGAACCAATTTTTTCTTGATTTTCAATTACCGTTACTTTACCATTTTCTAATACTAAAGTTTTATCGGGTTGAACTCCTATTTCTGAGTCATGACAAACAAATAAAACAGTCTTACCTTCGGCAATAAATTGCTCAATTTGCTGCCAAATTTTCTGGCTATTTTCCGATGATAAATTACTGGTAGGTTCATCTAATATTAACAGTTTAGGATCACCAGCTTGAGCAAGGGCAAAAAATATCTTACTTTCCTCTCCCCCTGAAAATTTACTTTTCAAATTAGTGGCATCATTGTTATTATTCTGGTCAGAATTTTTCTTAGTTTCTGTCTCTTTTGCCTCCAGTTTTTGAATCATAGAATTTACTTTTTGTTTCGCATTTGGATAATGACTTTCAATTAAATTAATCCATTTTCCCAACTGGGTAACATTACTAGGAAATTTTAATTTTTGAATCACTGTACCGGTATTAAACTTATGTTTTAAATCATTAGGTGACTCACCAAAAACCTTAATTTCACCGCTATCTGGTTCTCTGATTCCTAACAGAAAGTCAATTAAAGTGGATTTTCCCTCGCCATTATTGCCCTTTAATTGGACTAATTCACCTTGTTTAATGGCAAAATCTACACTGTTTAAAGGAGACCTCATCCCCTCTCTTTGATAACTAACATTTTTAAATTCAATGACGTTCATAATCCTTTGATCTCCCTATTAAAACCGAAATAATTAGTAGTTTGTAGTAGTTTGTAGGGTGCGTCATAGCGACAAATTTTTACTTAAATCATTAATTTTGTAAAAGTGACGCACCAGAAAATTTACTAATACAAAAATTGTAAAGCTGAATAAGTTGCAGAAAAAATTGCAGCTCCTCCAGCTAAAGCTAAAATAATGGGAAAATCCAAAATTCCCAAACCAATTAATAAACCTAAACCAACCGTAGAAACTCCTCCCGAAATAATTGAAGCACTTAGAGGATTAACATGGTTTTCATTTGGTAAATATTCTTGATTGCCATCTACTATTGTTTGCTTACAGTTGACAGTGAAAATACAAAGACTACCATCCTTTTTATCTAAATCATATTGAGTACCTACAACTGAAAAAAAGAGTATAAAAAATAAAGCCATTCCCCCTAAAATGAGTCCTAATTTTGCTAAGGGTTGCTCAAGAATCGTTTTTAAATTTATATCTTGATTCGACATCTTTCAATTACCTCCTGTTTTTTATGTTCGTAGTAAGGGCTTGAGCCCTTAACTTCAATCCCTAACTCTTTGCTCACTACAAACTAAGGACATTTGCTCAAAAAGTTGGCCGCCGCTGTAGTTGCTACACCTGCCAAAGCTCCAGCCCCGATCGCCAAAGGTGCTAATAAACCACCACTTCCGATGGTTAAGACAAGTCCCATGATTCCTAATCCTCCTAAGAAACCCCAACCAACATTTTGCCCGTGTTGAGGATCACAACCCACTGTTACGCCACATTTTTTAACTTTATTCGTAATATCTTGTGCTTTTTTACTCCCTAATTTTTCCTCAACTGTAGGATTTAGATCTAGTTTTTTATCAATTGTACAATCTCCTCTGTCCGCTAATTTTTCGAGTATTTCTTTAGGTGTATTTTCCTGAGATGCTATCCCAGATAAGACGTAAATGTTCGATGTTGAGTTAGAATTCCTTTTATTCCATAATATCTCAATAGTTTGACGAGAAAGTTTGGGTCTTTGACTTATTTGGGAAATAACATACTCATTGTTTAATTCTATTAACTTTAGTAAGAGGATTTCAGGAGTATTTTGACCTTTAGCTAAATTTTCTTGTTGATTTTCTTCCAGGCTGTTTTGTGAAATCAGATTATCAGCTATGGTTAATAAAACATCAGACGGAGTATTTTTATTGTCTAACAATTTTGTTTGAAGAATAATCGGATCATAATCTACTCTCGGAAAATCTAATTTAGAACTCAAATCCCGAAGTAAACTTTCATCAGATTTAGGATCAGATGCTAATTTATATAGTGTATTACCGTGGGTGTGCGGATCTTGAATAACTTGACTCAGGGTTGGTTCACTATAACAAGCTTTCCCTAGCTCCCCATTAGTAATCATGGGATAACAAAAAAACTGTATTTTCGCCGTCACTATCAGGGGTAAAACCAATAAAACTAGCAAAAACCAGTTAAATTTCTTACTTTCCGACTTATTTGGTGATAATTCCACATTCGACATTTGTATTTGTTTTTTTTGTCAATAAACTTTAGTCTTATTGTGTTTCAATTTAGGTGAATTGTCAACCCTTTATAAAGAAAACTTATCTTAAGCATAAATACCTAGAAGTGAAAACCCTTAGACTTCGCACTGGAGTTCAATATCCTGTCGCTTTAACCGCTCCTAGTTTGTAGGGTGCGTCACCTTATTAAGATAATGATTCAAAGGATAACTTGTCTATGTGACGCACCCTACTTATTTAATAGTTATGGTAGGGAGGGAAAACTGCGCTCAATTTTGCGATCTACAGTCAGTTTAAAAAGTTTTCTCACCTTACCAATTAAAAGGTAAAATAGCTAATAATCTGATTAAAAAACAATTATATTATCGCTGTTTTTATTACCCAAATAATAACAAATAAACTTCATTAAAATTATTCATAATGAGACCACATCATTAAAATTTTAACCGAAATTATTAATTTTTTTCGCATCTTTTAAAGCTCTTTTTGTTAATGCTATTTCCCACATTACCATTCTACTTGTTCTAAGGGTGTACACTCTTCCCAATCTGTATTTTTACCATCAATTAAATCATCTTTTACTCCTGGAATTGACAGTAAATAAAGAGTTTCTTGAAGGGAACTCCATTCTTCTAGGGAGATTAAAACTGCTTTTTTATTATTATCAATTGTAATTAAAGTTGCTTGTTTAGATTCATTAACTTGCTCAATTAAAGAAGAAAGTATGGGATTTTTTTCTTTGATAGTAATACTGTTCATATTGTTTCTGTTTCTCAATTTATTCGTTATTATTCTAACTTAGAATATTATTTTGTATCAAAAAAAGTTTATAGGTATGCTGAAACAATGTTTGTATCTAATAAATAGACCTCTTGCGAAACTAAGAATAAAATCAATTTTCCTACAGAAAGCGTCAATTTCTTTACCTATTACCTATTACCTATTACCTATTACCTGACTTCTGCAAGAAGTCTAATAACTTGTGTCATCTTGAAACCTCCTTGTTTCCTAACCTAAAATAAATTATAGACTTTTTTACAAGTAGGGTGCGTCACACAGACAAGTTATCGCTTGAATGATTATCTTAATAATGTGACGCACCCTACCTTACTATCGTCTTAATTATACAATCAAATTATCCCCTAAATTATCTTCCTCTCTTAATCCTATTGATGCTGAAAATCCGAATAATTCTGATCAAAGGGAGGCATTTAATGGAGTTCTAGGAAAGGGAATTACATCTCGAATATTAGTCATTCCTGTCATAAACTGAACCAATCTTTCAAACCCTAAACCAAAACCTGCATGGGGTACTGTTCCATATTTTCTCAGGTCCAAATACCACCATAAATCTTCTGGTTTCATCCCCTGTTCAATGATTCTTTGTTGTAAAATATCTAACCTTTCTTCCCGTTGTGAACCGCCAATTATTTCCCCTATTTTTGGTGCTAAAACGTCCATGGCTGCTACGGTTTTGTTATCATCATTTAATCGCATATAAAATGCTTTGATTTCTTTGGGATAATCCCTAACAATGATGGGTTTTTTAAACAGTTCTTCCGCTAAATATCGCTCATGTTCTGATTGTAAATCTAAACCCCAACTAACCGGATATTCAAATTTTTGGTCGGCTTTTTCTAGTAAGTTAATTGCTTCGGTGTAAGTGATTCTTTCAAAGGAATTATTGATAATATTATTAGCGGTTTCTAATACTGTTTTATCAATTCTCTCATTGAAAAATTCCATGTCTTCGGGACAGTTTTCTAACACAGATCTGAAAATATATTTTAAAAATTCTTCGGCTAAGTTTTGATCTCCTTCAATGTCACAAAATGCCATTTCTGGTTCTACCATCCAAAACTCAGCTAAATGTCGAGATGTATTGGAATTTTCGGCTCTAAATGTTGGTCCAAATGTGTAAACATTTTGGAAACTCATGGCCATTATTTCTGCTTCTAATTGACCACTTACTGTTAGGTATGCTTGACGACCAAAAAAGTCTTGACTAAAATCTATTTTATTAGTTTCAGTGCGAGGAATTTGCTCTAAATTTAAGTTTGTTACGGTGAATAATTCCCCTGCTCCTTCACAGTCACTCGCTGTAATAATCGGGGTATGAATCCACATAAAACCCTTTTCTTGAAAAAAGTTATGAATCGCTGTTGCACAAGCATTCCTCACTCGCATTACTGCGCCAATGGTATTTGTTCGAGGGCGCAAATGACCAATTGTTCGTAAATATTCAAAAGAATGGCGTTTTTTCTGAAGCGGATAGGTTTCGGGATCAGCTTCGCCAAAAATGGTCACAGCTATGGCTTGTAGCTCTATTTTCTGTTTTTTCCCATGAGATGATACTAAAACCCCGCTAACGCTCACAGAAGCCCCTGTATTAAGCTTTTTAATCAGGTCTGCATACCCTTCTAAATCTCCATTTAAGACTACTTGTAAGTTATCCAAAGATGAACCGTCACTCACTTCCATGAATGCAAAACCCTTGGATTCGCGTTTTGTACGCACCCAACCTTGAATTTTGACGGTTTCATCGGCGTTACCCGATCGCAAAATGTCGATAATTCGATTACTCATATTTTTAATAATTGATAATTGATAATTGATAATATTAACATGACAGGGGTAATTTCCACAAAATTTGATAAATTATCAATCTTAATCAAAAAAAAAATAAAAAATTATCTTAATATCTGATCAAGTTAACTAACTTTTGAGAGAAATATTTTGCTTAAATATTATTAATATTTAAGCAAAATATTTGGCTTTATTTTTAATAGTTAACTGAACAGAAATCCGATTTTTTGACGCAGCAAGATGCCGCGTCCCACGGTAGATTAAATTAAGCAGCTAATAATCCACTATGTTTTAATAATGCTTCAGTTTGTGGTTCTCGACCTCTGAATTGTTTAAATACTTCCATTGGATGTAAACTTCCACCTAATCCTAAAACGGTATTACGGAAGCTTTCACCAACGGAGGCGATCGCCTGTTCATTCTCTAAACCAACTTCCTCAAAGGCGGCAAAAGCATCAGCACTAAGCACTTCAGCCCATTTATAACTATAATAGCCCGCGGCGTAACCTCCGGCAAAAATATGACCAAAGGAACATAAAAAGGCATCTTCGGGTAAAGGTTTCAGGACAGTCGTGGTTTCTGCTAACTTTTTCCTAATATCTTGTACTGTTTTCCCTGATCCCACTTGGTAACGGTGGTGTAATTCAATATCCAAAAGACTTAAATGCAGTTGGCGCAACATTGCTGAACCACTCATGTAGTTTTTCGCTGCTACCAACTTGTGATAATATTCCTCTGGTAAAGTCTCCCCTGTTTCATAGTGTTTCGCCATTCCAAACAAGGTTTGCTGATGATAGCACCAATTTTCCATAAATTGACTGGGTAACTCCACGGCATCCCATTCAACATTGTTGATTCCCGCAGCTCCGGGATAATCCACTTTAGTTAACATATGTTGCAATCCGTGGCCAAATTCATGGAATAAAGTTGTCACCTCCATGAAATTCATTAAACTAGGTTTTCCGTCAACGGGGGGAGTTTGATTACAGATTAAATAGGCGACGGGTAAACGGGTCGTCAATGCACCATTTTCCACAATTTTAGCGCGCCCAATACAGTCGTTCATCCAAGCTCCACCGCGCTTTTCGGCCGGCCGAGAATAGGGATCGAGGTAAAAATGGGCGATCGCCAGGTTATTTTCGTCACCAACCCTAAAATAGCGTACATCTTCATGCCAGACGGGAGCTTCACCATCGGCGGGAGTTATAGTTACGTTAAAAATGCGTTTGGCCAAGTCGAATAAGCCTTCTAATACTTGCGGTAGGGAAAAATAGGGGCGCAATTCCTCATCATTAAAGGAAAATTTGGCTTCTCGCTGTTTTTCAGCCCAAAAAGTAGTATCCCAATGTTTAAGCTCATCGGATTGGGCAAAAGCTTTCAATTCCTCCAATTCTCTCACCGCTGCGTCATAACTAACGACTCGCAATTCTTCGAGGAGTTTTTCGACGGAATCGACACCGGGAGCCATTTTGCGTGCCAAACTCAACTCGGCGTAGGTGTTGTAACCAAGTATTTTAGCCTGCTCTTGACGCAATTCTAAAATCCGGTCAATGAGGGGATTATTGTCAAATTCACCCCCAGAAGCCCGTGAAATAAAGGCTTTATAGACTTTTTCCCTTAAGTCGCTGTTAGTTGCATATTTCATAAAAGGAACGTAGCTGGGATAGTCGAGGGTAATCACCCAAGGACCTGTTTCCGGTGTGGCGTTTTCTTCACCTTCGCTACGAGCCATTTGAGCAGCTAAACTCAAGGCACTTTCGGGCAACCCATCAACTTCTTCTTGGCTAGTTAACTTCAATTTAAAGGCTTTGGTTGCGTCTAAAACATGATTAGAAAATTTAGTCGTCAATTCCGCCAATTCTAACTGAATAGCATTAAATCGCTCTTTTGCCGTACCCTCCAGCCCTACTCCAGAAAGCTCTAATTCCCTTATGTTTGCGTCTATAATGCGTTCCTGAACCGGTTCGAGGCTTTTTTGACCTGCGTCAGATTTTAAAGCTTTGAAAGCTTCGTAAATTGGTTTGCTTTGACCCAGTTTACTAATGAATTTTACGACTTCAGGTTGCACGGTTTCGTAAGCTTGACGTAATTCTGCACTATTTTTCACACCCATTAAATGGCCGACTATTCCCCAACTCCAACCGAGTTTTTCTTCTAATTGGGTAAGCGGTTCAACTAAACCTGACCAAGTGGGAGTAACATTTGTTTCTAAATCAGTTAATTGTTGGTCTAATTCTTCTAATAATTGTTTAATGGCAGGTACTACATGAACCGGTGTAATTTCTGTAAAGGGGGGAAGTCCAGTTCCGATTAATAATGGGTTATTGGTCATATTATTTCAATCTGCGTAAATGGATATTTCATTTATTATAAAATAAAGTTTATCAAGTGTGTTAAGGTGCAACAATTTTTTTTTCAGTGAACTAAATTTTAGCAATGAAAAGTAAATCCGTTTATCTTTTTTTAGGTAAAGAAATATATACTAGCTTCCTCTAAATCAGCTTAGATATGATATTAATAAATATTAATCTTGTCTAAATTAAAACTAATGTCTAAACTTGTTAAAAAATTGTTGGTTACTTTCAGTGTAATGATGTTGTTAGTGGTTTTGGTTGGTACTCCAATTAATGCGCAAAAGGTTAAGAATAATGATAGTTATTTTGAGAAAATAGCCTCAGAAAAAACTACTTTAAAACTTTACGGTGGTCCGAAAACTAGAACACCAATGATAGAATGGTATTTACAGGAATTGCAGATTCCCTATCAATATATTTCCTTAGATATTGTTGCTAAAGAACATAAACAACCCGCATATTTGAAAATTAATCCCATGGGAAAAGTTCCCGCTCTAGTTGACGGTGATTTTACTCTTTGGGAATCGGGAGCAATTTTAATTTATTTGGCGAATAAATATCAGCAAATTCCTGATCAGATTCAACCTCAATCTCTTATTAATCAGTGGGTTATTTTTGCGAATGCAACCTTGTCTCCTGGGTTATTTTTACCAGATAGAAGAGAGCAAGAAATGCCGATTTTATTAACTCCTCTTAATGATATTTTAAGTAAGCAATCTTTTATTTTAGGATACCAGTTAACTGTTGCTGATATTGAGATTGCTGGTTATCTCTATTATGCACAAAAGTTATTTAATTTAGATTATCAAAATTATCCTCATCTGGTTAATTATCTAAATATTTTATCAAAAAGACCTGCTTTTCAAGCTACCATTGGTAAACGTTTTAATTCGTAATTTTTCATTATTCATTAAATTTCATCCATTGTCGTGCTGACGAATGACCTTCTAGTCCTCTGGTCCTAATTCGACGTTCTAATTCGGCTGGATCTGGGGATACTTTTAATGCTTCGTTGAGATTAATTTTAGCTTCTAAAAGTGCTTCATAAATAGCCTGATTCATTATTTGCATTCCGTTTAAGTCGTCTTCCATTAATTTTAAGGCCTCATCTTTGTTATTATTTAATAAGTAATCTTGCATTGTTGGGGTATTTATTAAAATATCGTTTACTGCCATTAAATTGTTATCAATTGTCTTGACTAATGATTGTGAAATTACGGCGACCAATGATTCAATTAACTGTATTTTAACGGGATATTGTTGGTCAGGATTATGCAAATTGACTAATCTATTAACAACATCAAAGGCACTACGAGTGTGTACAGTTGATAATACTAAATGTCCAGTTTGTGCTGCTTGTAATACTGTTTCGACAGTGATTCGATCTCGCAATTCTTCGATGACAATTACGTCGGGATCTTCCCTTAATGCTGACCTTAAAGCCTGATTAAAATGATGGGTATGTAACCCTACTTCTCTCTGGGTTACTAAACATTTATGGGAGGGATGTACGAAAGAAATTGGGTCTTCAATGGTGATAATATGTTTGTTAAAGTTCTCATTTAAGTGACGAATCATGGCCGCAACTGTGGTGGTTTTTCCCGATCCTGTTGCTCCAGTAACTAAGATTAATCCTTGTGAATTACTAACTATTTGTTTTAGAATTTGTGGCAATTCTAATTCGTCAATTGAGGGGATTTTTAAACTGATTAAACGTAAAACAATTCCTCCTCCATTTAAGGTATCAAAACAATTTATTCGACAACGAACTAATCCTGAATAAAAAATCGCTGTATCTAATTCTTTGGTTTGAGCTAATATTTTTCTTTGGGATAATGTTAAAATCTCTTCTAAAAAATTATTAAATATTTCTCTGGTTATTTTTTCATATTCTTTAATAATTATTAGATCACCTTTGATTCTAAATCTGGGTTTTTGTCCCACTCTAATATGAAGATCAGAAGCTTTGATGCGAACCGCATTTTCCACTAAATTTTTAATCGTAGGAATCAGATTGACCGGAGAACTAAATTCAGAATTTTTCCCAAAAGTTGTCGGTAATTGACTGATATTAAGATCACCAGATAGCTCCTCAAAATGATCTAAATTGAGGTTGCTAGAATTGTTAATATTCATAAAATCAGACCTGTTTGACTTTCTCATAATTTTTTTGTCCTGACCCGACAAACTGTTTTTAAATATACCAATTAACTTTAATTTTTACGAGGGCTAATTAACTAATACTACAGTAACGAGATGCTTTTTTAAATTTATTAAAATTTGTTAATTATTTACTTACTGAAAACTTGTTCTTATTACTTTTAATCTTTATGTTAATATTAAGGCCATTCTGGTTTATTTAAAATTACAAATTGCCTTTTTTTTATGAAAACTCTTAAAAAGTTTCGTTTTTGGCTCGAAAATCGCGCTGCTTCCCCAAGCTATGGCGGTTGTTTATTAGCTGCAATAGCCTTGGCTTTTTTTGGTGCTGCTACCAACACCATGGCAGGTTGGCTATATGTGCTTAGTGGCGTGATTTTTGCCTTATTGGGTTTGGGGGCAATCATGCCCGTGCGATCGCTCAAAAGCTTGAAAATTAGCCGTTTTCCCCTTAATCCCGTCAGTGTGGGCGATCGCTTAACTATTACTTTGGCGATCGAAAATACTAGCAGTAAACCCCAAACCCTGCTCCAAATCAGGGATTTACTACCCTCGGTGATGGCTAAACCAGCAGTTGTAGCAATTGAGCTAATTGCCCCGAAAAGTACCTATAATTGGACGTTTTATCCCCTGACGACTCGACGGGGTGTTTATCTGTGGGATGAAGTTGAGTTGTGGAGTGGTTCACCTTTGGGCTTATTTTGGTGTCGCAGATTACGTCATGCTGCGGGCAAGGCGATTGTTTATCCCATGGTGTTACCTTTAAAAAAATGCCCTTTAGTCGATACCATCGGACAAGAAGACAGTGTTTCTCAAATAAGCGACCGTCGTTATCAAGCGGCCAATCAAGGTATTACGAGGACTTTAAGACCTTATCGTCAAGGCGATTCCACTCGTTTAATTCATTGGCGAAGTAGTGCAAAATTAGGTGAATTACAGGTCAGAGAATTAGAAATTATCACCGGAGGACAAGAAGTTATTATCTGTTTAGATACGGGAATTAGGTGGGAAAATGAACAGTTTGAAGATGCAGTTATTGCAGCGGCTTCTTTATATTTTTATGCCAGTCGTCAGCAATATAATGTTAAATTATGGACAGCAAAAACCGGTTTATTAAATGGTAATAGAGTGGTGTTAGAAACTTTAGCTGCCACAAATTTTAATCAAGTTACAAAAAGTGATATTCCAGCCTTACCTTTAATCTGGTTAACTAATAATAATTGTCAGATTAACAAGTTTCCTAGAGGTAGTAGATGGGTATTATTTACTGATGATTATGATAGTACAATCGCCAAAAACTTAGCGCCAATTTATCGAGGAATAACCATTATTCCCGAGCAATCTTTACAACAACAATTATCAATTTAAAAGCGCAATTTCTCGAGCTAAAATAGAAGCTAAAATGAATAAGATAATCAGATTACCATCTTATAATCGAAAACAATGGCTAGACATAATCCTCATTAATATTATGTTAGCAATTGTGTATATTATGGCGGCCAAATTAAGTATAAGTATGGCATCTTTAGCCGGTAATGTAACAGCATTATGGTTGCCATCAGGAATAACTTTAGCGGCTTTTTTCTATTTTGGTGTTAAAATAATTCCCGCCATTATCTGTGGCTCAGTAATCGGCATTTCTGGAGATTTATTAACAGTTGAACCTCCTTTATCTTTCACAGGATTTGTATTAATAAATATTGCTTGTGCTTTAGGAAATTGTTTGCAACCTTTAATTGCTTCTTTAATAATTAAAAAACTTACTACTATTAAAAATTTATTTACTAAGGTTAAACACATCCTTATTTTTGTCATCGTTGGTTTTTTTTCACCGATCATTTCTGCTATTTTTGGTGTTACGGTTTCCTGTCTTTATTACCTTATTCCTTGGGAAAATTACCAGATTTCTTTTTTAACTTGGTGGATTGCGAGTGGTTTAGCTCATTTAATTTTTACCCCGGCTTTTATAGTCTGGAAAGCCCAAAGTTTTAGGAAAACTAGTTTACTTACACCAAAATTAAAACTGTTAATTTTAGTTGGTGTAATTGTGGGAACAATACTGATTTCTTGGTTAACATTTCTCAAAAATTATGCAGTTGAATATATGTTTTTGCCCCTACTTTTCCTGACGGTTTTAACTTTAGGTAAAAGATATTCAACTATTCTAGTAGTTATAATATCTTGTCTGGCAATTTATGCAACCAATTTAGGTTTAGGAGTTTTTGCTAAAGAATCTGGTAATGAATCTTTGTTATTATTACAATCATTTCTGGGGGTATTTTCTCTTAGTTCTTTAATTTTATCAGCTACAATTGATGAAAAAATTATTGCGAAAAATAAATTAGAACAAACTCTCTTAAATTTAGAAAATACTGTCAAACAACGTACTTTTGAATTAGAAAAAGCCAAGGAAAAAGCCGAATCTGCTAATGAGGCTAAAAGTGCTTTTATTGCGAATATGAGTCACGAATTACGCACTCCTTTAAATGCGATTTTGGGATTTTCGAGCTTGATGATTCACTCCCATAATTTATCCTTAGATGAACAGGAAAATATCAGAATTATTAATCGTAGTGGCGAATATTTATTAACATTAATTAACGATATTTTAGATTTAGCAAAAATCGAATCAGGTAAAGTTACTTTTAATCCTACTGATTTTGACCTTTATGCCCTGTTAAATGAAATTGAGGATTTATTTGCCCTAAAAGCTAAAACTAAGGGATTACAGTTAATTTTTGAGCGGAATCAGAACGTTCCTAGATACGTCTGTACCGATGAAACTAAATTGCGTCAAGTGCTAATTAATTTGCTTGGCAATGCCGTCAAATTCACCGAAGAAGGTAGTATTTTATTAACAGTAAATAGTAAGGAGTTATCTAATCATCAGAGTAAAATTATTTTTGCCATTGAAGATACCGGTGTAGGAATTGCAACGGCAGAATTAGAGCAAATTTTTGATAGTTTTACCCAATCTGAAAGCGGTAAAAAAGCTCAAGAAGGTACAGGTTTAGGTTTATCAATTAGTCGTAAATTTGTGCAGTTAATGGGTAGTGATCTTAAGGTTAAAAGTAAATTAAATCAAGGGACAATTTTTACTTTTAAAATTAAAGTTACGGTGGTTAATGAAGATAGTAAAAATTCCCAAAAAGTACCTCGTAAAATCATTGGTTTGCAACCTAGTCAATCTTGTTATAAAATATTAATTGTTGAAGACATACCTGTTAATCGTCAATTGTTAATTAAGCTTTTGCAACCTTTCGGTTTTCAATTACAAGAAGCTAATAACGGTGAAGAAGCGCTTAAAATATGGGAAACTTGGCAACCTGATTTAATTTTTATGGATATCAAAATGCCTGTAATGGATGGTTATGAAGCGATTAAACAAATAAAAGCAACTAACCGAGGGAAAAAAACCCCTATTATTGCCATAACTGCTAGTGTATTAGAAGAAGAAAAAGCGGTGGTTTTAGCGGTGGGTTGTGACGATTTTGTCAGAAAACCGTTTCGCGAATCTACTCTTTTCAATCTGATTGAAAAATATTTAGGAATCTGTTTTATTTATGAAGAATTAACAACAGAAAATTATCAAAATATTAACCATAGTGAGGTAATTAATGACCGACTTAAATCGGAACTCCAAATGATGCGTAAAAATTGGGTATTACAATTACATGAAGCGGCTCTTGATGCTAATTTAAAAGCAATTAGAGAAGTAATAGCCGATGCTCCTTATATACCCGAAGAGTTAGCTCAAACTTTAACTAATTGGGTGGAAAATTTTGAATTTGAAAAAATCCTATCTTTAACTGAATCCCTAATACATGAATCTTAATCAAACATCTATTTTAATTGTTGATGATAATCCTTTTAATCTACGTTTATTGTCCATAATGTTAGATAAACAAGGTTATGAAGTTCGTAGTGTAACTAACGGTAACATGGCTTTAAGGAGTGCGATTAATAATCCTCCCGATTTAATTTTACTTGATATTATGATGTCGGACATGAATGGTTATCAAGTCTGTGAAGCTTTGAAAGAAAACGAAAAAACTCGTGAAATTCCCGTTATTTTTTTAAGTGCTTTAAACGAAGTATTTGATAAGGTTAAAGCTTTTCAAGTTGGTGGAATTGATTATATTACGAAGCCTTTTGAAGAACAAGAACTTTTAATTCGCATAGAAACTCAAATCAAATTAAGACAGCAACAATTGTTATTAGAACAAGAAATTGAAAAACGAAAAAAAGCTGAAAATTCACTAATTCAAGCTAATCAAAAATTAGCACAAATTGCTCGAACTGATGGTTTAACTGGTATTGCTAATCGCTATTTTTTTGATGAAACTCTTACTAAAGAATGGCTGATAGCTCAACGAGAAAAAACACCTTTAGCTTTAATTTTATGCGACATAGATTACTTTAAAAATTATAATGATTATTATGGTCATCCCCAAGGAGATGAATGTTTAATAACCGTGGCTCAAACTCTTAAAAATTGTCTCCAACGTCCCAGGGATTTTGTGGCTCGTTATGGTGGAGAAGAATTTGTAATTATTTTAGGGAATACTGATCGAAAAGGAGCCAAAGAAATCGCTGAAAAAATGATAAATTCGGTAAAAATAGCCCAAATCCCCCATTTAAAATCAGAAATAAGTGAGTATATAACTATTAGTTTAGGTGTCGCTAGTCTCATTCCTAGTTCAGATTTAGTTCCCGAAAATTTAATCAAGATGGCGGATCAAGCTTTATATAAATCCAAACAAACGGGGAGAAATTGTTTCACGATCGCCTTAAGCTTAGATTCATTTACTTTAAGATTATAAACCTTGTGGAGCCAGCATCTGGCCCGCTAAAATTAATAATTTTGTCGCCACAAACCAACACCAATTAAAACGGTGGAATCGGTTTAGCGGTGAAATTTAAAGGAATATCTAATTGCCACTGCATACCCTTGTAAAATAACATCTGATAAACGTTCAGACGACCATAGCGAAATGAGGATTCAAAGGATTGCAAGTAAAGATACCACATACGCAGAAAACGCTCATCATAGATTTGATTCAGTGACGCAATAGTGGCTCGATTGCTCATAAAATTATCGGCCCATCGTTTCAGAGTTTCCGCATAATGGGGTTTCAGGTTTTCACAATGGGCCAGAGATAGTTTTGCCGCCCACATTTCTTTGGTTAATTCGTGAAGTTGGGGCGCATATCCACCGGGGAAAATATATTTATCCACCCAAGGTCCATTTCGCTCTTGGCTCTCGGTGACAATTGTATGCAGCAGCCCTACTCCATTGGGAGTTAACAGTTGGTTGGCCTTTTCCATAAAGGTAGCAAAATTTCCTTTGCCCACGTGTTCAAACATCCCGATGCTGACAAATTTATCGAACTGTCCTTTTATTTCTCGATAATCGGCAATCATGATTTTGAGGCGATCGCCCAAGCCTTTCTGATCAATCCGTTCTTGTGCTAAATTGGCCTGTTCAATACTCAGGGTAATTCCAGTTCCGGAAATACCATAGTTTTCAGCTGCATAGATGAGCATTCCGCCCCAACCGCAGCCAATGTCAATCAGGGTTTCTCCCTGCTGCAACGAGAGTTTGCGACAAATTAAGTCATACTTTTGAAGCTGCATTTGTTCTAGGGAATCGGTGTCATGGATGCGATAACCACAGGAATAAGTCATGGTGGGATCGAGAAAATGCTGATAAAAATCGTTACCTAAGTCATAGTGATGTTGGACATTCTTGCGACTATTTTCAATCAAAAGGGGAATTGTTTTCAGACGTTGTGTAATCACCTTAAGCACTAGGGCGATCGTCACCTGCTCCCGGGCTTTGTTGGCTACATTACTGCGATACAACAATCCCAAGAGGTCCCCTAGCCTATTGTTTTCTTCGTCCCACCAACCATCCATATACGCTTCACAAAACCCCAATGCTCCAAAGCTGAGAATGCGATCGTAGGTAGATCGATTATAAATCTTGAGATGGAGTGGCAGTTCTGACCCCACCTGACCAAAGTGAAATACTTTACCCTCTGGATTTGTGACCGTCAGATCACCGGTTTCAATCAGACTAAAAAGCTGATAGAGATAGCGTTCTCCCGTCGATAAATTACTCAGACGTTCTCCCAAGGATATCCCCTTAGAATCAGCGGCCAATTTTTCGTTTTTGGCTTGTTCGGATGTATTGGTATTTAATATGGACATAAGTTTAATTCCTCGAATTTACTGTTGACTTTTTGATTTCCAGAGAATAATGATTAAAAAATACAGTTAGTTATTATAGGCGAAAAGAGCGGGTTTGTGCAACCATGGGTTTTAAGCCTTAAATAAAAATTATGTTTTTTGAACAATCTATCGTAATTAACGCCGATTTAAGTACCGTTGAACGGTGTATCACGGATTTAACATTAATGCACCAATGGTTAAATCCCATGTTGCGATGTGAACCAATTGGCCTGTGGGGGACAAATCTAGGCGATCGCAGTAAGTTTACTATTAACATACCCTTTATTCAACCAAGTTTAAATAGTGTGGTAATTGAGAGGGAAAAAGGGTTAATTGTGTGGCAATTTGAAGGTTTTTTTCAGGGGTGCGATCGCTGGGAATGTCAAGCTATTTCTGAGGGTACAAAATTAATTAATCGGTTTGAATTTACCATTCCTAACCCAGTGGTAAGTTGGGGATTTAACATTTTTGCGGCCAATTTTACGAAAAAAGATATGCAGCAACAACTAAAAAGACTGAAAAAAGTAGCCGAAAGAAATTATAGTGATTCCAATTAAGATTAAAACAGTTAAAAAATAGGTTCGTAGTTGCGCTTTAGCGCTTCTTAGGACTAAAGTCCAACAACAAACTAAAAACTTTTGTTTAATTTTTATTTGGAATTACTATAAGCCTTAATTTGGTTTTCTATGGCAAGATGTGAACCCATTTTGATAAAATATTGTCACAGAAAAGAAATCCGATTTTTGCAAAAAATCCCCTAAAAAACTGACAGATTGGTTAAAAATCGGATTTCTGATTAACGTAACTGTTGCAATATTATAGCACTTGCCAAATTTATGAGGACTCTTTTCCCCCCTCTCCCTTTGGGATGAGGGGGGTAGGGGGGTGAGGGGTTGTATCTCATTTAATCTGAAAACGCTATAAATAAAATTGGTATTACTTAAAGAGGATATCCCTCGTATCCAAATCATGGGATAATAATTAAGGTATTAGGAGAAATAATAAATGTCAAAATTAGCGCTACTAAGTGTATCGGACAAAACTGGCATCATTGAATTAGCACGCCAGTTAATTAATGAATTTGAATTTACAATTATTAGTAGTGGTGGAACTGCAAAAACCATTAAAGATGCAGGCCTACCTGTTACGAAAGTAAGTGATTATACCGGAGCACCGGAAATTTTAGGCGGTAGGGTCAAAACTCTTCATCCCCGGATTCATGGGGGAATTTTAGCTCGACGCAATTTAAGTTCCGATTTAGCCGATTTACAAGCTAACAAGATTCAACCTTTGGATTTAGTTGTGGTTAATCTTTATCCTTTTGAAGCAACGATCGCCCAAGAAAATTGTACCCTCGAAGATGCGGTGGAAAATATCGACATTGGTGGTCCAGCTATGTTGCGGGCAGCAGCCAAAAATTTCGCCCATTTAACCGTCTTGTCTAACCCCGCCATGTATGAGGCTTATTTAGGCGAATTACGTCAAAATAACGGCGAAGTTTCCTTTAAGTTTAGGAAAGCTCGGGCGGCTGAAGCTTTCGCCATGACCAATAACTATGATCAGGCGATCGCCTCCTATTTAAGCAACGATATAGAAGAATTACCCCAACGTTACGGGTTATCCGGAGTTAAATTCCAAAACCTCAGATATGGCGAAAACCCCCATCAAGCGGCCAGTTGGTATCAAATCGGCACAAAACCCAGAGGTTGGACCGCTGCAACCCAATTGCAGGGTAAGGAATTGAGCTATAATAACTTGATTGATTTAGAAGCTGCAAGGCGAATTATTGCCGAATTTCCCCAAGATCAAGCCGCCGCAGCCATTTTAAAACATACGAACCCCTGTGGTGTAGCATTGGGGGACAACCTCGCCCAAGCATATCAAAAAGCCTTTGATGCTGATTCCGTCTCCGCTTTTGGGGGCATTGTGGCATTAAATCAAGCTATTGACGCGGAAACCGCCCATTTGTTAAGCAAAACCTTCCTCGAATGTATTGTCACTCCTGAATGTACCCCTGAAGCTAAGGAAATTCTCGCTAAAAAATCCAATTTAAGGGTTTTGGTGTTACCAGATTTGAAATTTGGACCCCAAGAAACTGTCCGGGCGATCGCCGGAGGATTTTTAGTACAAACCAGTGATGATCGCGAAGAAAATACCGAAGCTTGGGAAGTTGCTACAGAAAAACAACCAACTCCGGAAGAATTAGCGGAAATGTTGTTTGCCTTTAAAATCGTCAAACACGTTAAATCAAATGCCATCGTAGTTACTAAAAATAACACCACTAAAGGCATCGGTGCAGGGCAAATGAACCGAGTTGGTTCGGTAAAAATCGCATTAGATCAAGCAGGGAGTGAGTCCAAAGGTGCTATACTTGCTAGTGACGGATTTTTTCCATTTGATGATTCAGTGAGAACAGCAGTAAAAGCGGGAATTAGTGCTATTATCCAACCCGGTGGATCGATTAGAGATAAAGATTCAATTGCAGCCGCTAATGAATTGGGTCTAGTAATGGTTTTAACAGGTATTCGTCACTTTTTACATTAAGGGCCATAGTCCCTACAAATTTACCACAGAAAACAGTAGTCAAAATAAGGAGTCAATTTAATGTCAATATTTGTTGGAAATCTTCCCTATGAAGTTTCAGAAGCAGATCTCAAAGATGTTTTTGCCGATTATGGTAATGTAACTAGAGTACATATTCCTACAGATCAAGAAACCGGTAGAATGCGCGGTTTTGGTTTTGTGGAAATGACCGACGAAGCTGAGGAAGATAAAGCCATTGAAACCTTGGATGGTGCAGAATGGTTGGGAAGAGAATTAAGAGTTAATAAGGCCAAACCCCGTCAAGAGTCTGGTGGTGGTGCCCGTCGTCGTCGCTAAAATAATTGTAGCTCTTAGGAAACTAGAACTAGCTACCAAAGTGAAGTACATTGGGTAAGCGAGAACTCATTTCAGAGATTTCTGGTTTCCCAATTGTCTTTTGGGTTATAATAGAAATTCTGGAAAGATTTTACAATCTTCACACCGATATAACTTAAAATTTTACTTGTAATCACGTTCAGGAGGATAACGAATGACCCAAGTTGTAGTGGGACAGAATGAAAATATAGAATCAGCATTACGTCGCTTTAAACGTCAGGTATCAAAGGCCGGCATTTTTGCCGATATTAAACGTCGTCGTCACTTTGAAACTCCCATTGAAAAGAAAAAACGCAAAGCTGTTGCACGTCGCAAAAAACGTTTTCGTTAAGTAGTTTAACAAAAAATTGGTTTGTCGGGTGCGTCACACCAAAAATTTAGGGATTTAATGATTATTTCTTGACTGTGACGCACCTAAAAATTAATCATTAACAATTTGTTTGATCATTTTGTTAGCTTGATGTCCGTAGCCACCCCCAAAAAGATTAAAATGATTCAAAATATGGTAGAGATTATAAATGGTTTTACGTTGCTGATAACCTTGATCTAATTGCCACTCTTGATTGTAACCCCTGTAAAAAGCCGAGGGAAAACCGCCGAAAAGTTCAGTCATGGCCAAATCGACTTCGCGATCGCCATAATAGGCAGCTGGATCAACAATTACCGGTTCACCATCAATAGTAATGGCCGCATTTCCTGACCACAAATCTCCGTGAACTAAAGACGGTTGGGGATTATGATTAATTAAATATTCCCGAATGATGGTTACTACTTTTTGGTAGTCAGGAAAATTGCCACTCCTTCGTTGAGCTAATTTTAGCTGATAACCGAGACGAAATTCAGCGAAAAAATCAGCCCAATTTGCGGTCAAAGTGTTAATTTGGGGAGTAGAACCAATGGTATTATTAACTCCCCAACCAAATTGTTGGGAAACCTTAGCTTTGTGCATTTTAGCCAAATTTTGCCCCATCATTTCCCAACTACCGCTATTTCCATCATTAAATTCCAGCCATTCCATAACCAGATAACTATTATTCTGGGTTGTACCCCAACACAGAGGTGATGGTACTTTAATGGTATTAGTGGCAAGGATTTCCTGCAAACCTTGGGCTTCTGCTGCAAACATTTCCACTTTCGTTGCTTGGTTAAGCTTAACAAAATAGGTTAAATTACCATCACTGAGGGAATAACTTTGATTAATGCAACCTCCACTAACCGTGTGACGTTGGGTAATTTCAAAATTTTGGCCGATAGTTTGAGATATTTTTTGACTAATTTCAGTCCACATAATTTAAAATAAAAAGTAGAGTGGGCAAATATTAATAATAATTATCTTAGTTTTTGGTTATTTTTTTGCTAACTTTATCTTATCTATACAATTATTATCTTATTCTTATGTCTCATTTATTAATTAACCAGTATTACAAACAAATAGAAACTATTATTAGACGTGGTGGAAGTGACAAAGAGCAATCGATCAAAGTCGCCTTTTTGATGTTACTTAATGCTTATTGTGCCAGTCGTAATTTTACGGTGGTTGCTGAGTTAACTTTAAAGAAAAATCAGAAAAGACCTGATGGAATTATTAAGGATGATGTGGGTTTAGATTGGGGTTATTGGGAAGCAAAAGGTCCTGAGATTAATTTAGATCAGGCCATCGAAAATAAGTTTCGTGATGGTTATCCTAATGATAATATTTTATTTGAAAATTCGCAAATTGCTATTTTGATCCAAGGTGGTCAAGAAGTTAGTCGAGTTTCTGTTAAAAATCCTGACCAATTACATAAAATTATTACCCAATTTTTTGAGTACGAACGTCCAGAAGTTAAGGATTTTAGACAAGCAATTTCATCCTTTAAACAAGATTTACCCACGATTTTAGAGACTCTGAGAAATCTGCTTAATGAACAAATTGTAGAGACGTTGTTTGTAGAGACGTTGCATGCAACGTCTCTACATTTCGAAACCGCATTTAAACAGGAATTTAACGCCTTTTTAAAACTATGTCAAGAGTCCATTAATCCCGATCTTAATAGTGATGATATTCGGGAGATGATTATTCAGCATATTTTAACTGAAGATATATTTATCAACATATTTAATGAGGGTGAATTTCACAGGGAAAATAACATTGCTAAATCCCTCCATAAAGTTATTGAAACTTTTTTTACAGGTACTCTTAAAAAGAACACTTTTAAAACTATTGAAAATTACTATTCTGTTATTATTAGAACTGCGGCTAATTTGACGGATCACCATGAGAAACAGCAGTTTTTAAAGAAGGTTTATGAAGAGTTTTATAAGGGTTATAATCCCTTAGCTGCCGATCGCCTCGGTATCGTTTATACTCCTAATGAAATCGTTAATTTCATGATCGAAAGTACCGATTATTTGTTACATAAACACTTCGGTAAATTGTTAGGCGATCGGGGAGTTGAAATTCTCGACCCTACTACAGGAACTGGTACTTTTATTACTGCTTTATTAGATTATTTACCAAGTCATCAATTAAAGTATAAATATCTCAATGAAATTCACTGTAATGAGGTTTCAATCTTACCATATTACATCGCTAATCTTAATATTGAATACACTTATCAACAGTTAATGGGTAAATATGAATTATTTGAAAATATTGGTTTAGTTGATACCTTAGATAATACCAGTTTTGAGAATAAACAAATGGATATGTTCTCAATGACAATGGAAAATACGACTCGGATTAAGCGACAAAATGAGCGTAAAATATCAGTAATTATTGGTAATCCTCCCTACAATGCGAATCAACAAAACGAAAATGATAACAACAAAAATCGTGAATATCCCGCCATAGATAAGCGAATTAAAGACACTTATATCAAAGAAAGTACCGCTCAAAAAACGAAAAGATATGATATGTATTCTCGTTTTTTCAGATGGGCTTCTGATCGCTTAGATGATGGTATTATTTGCTTTATAACTAATAGTAACTTTATTACTTCTACCGAAGCAGATGGTTTTAGAAAAGCTGTTCAAGAAGAATTTGATTATATTTATATTCTCGATTTAGGAGGAGATATTAGAGCAGGAGATAAATCAGGTAATGTATTTAATATTATGGTAGGTGTAGCTATTAGTTTTTTCGTGAAAAAATCAGACTCCCCTCACCCTCTGGGAGAGGGGTTGGGGGTGAGGGAAAAATGTCAAATATTCTATAATTCTTTAATGAAATTAAATAGTGGTCAAGAAAAATTACAATTTTTAGCAAGTCATAAGTTTGCTCAAATTCATTTTGAACATATACAACCAGATAATAAGAATAACTGGATTAATTTAACTGATAATGACTTTGATAATTTGTTACCCTTAGCAAATAAAGAGACAAAACTAGCTAAAAATAAAGCGGAACAAAAAGCAATATTTAAGTTATATTCTTTAGGAGCTTCTACAAATAGAGATGAATGGGTAACCGATATTTCTCTTACTAATCTTAAAGAAAAAATGAGCTTTTTTGCAAATAAATATAATCAAGATTTAAGAGACAAAAAAGAGGATTTTAGTGAAATTATTAAATGGTCAAGAGATTTAAAATCTCGTTATAGTCGCAATATTAGTGAGTCTTTTCGTGAAGAACAAATAATTTTATATTTATATCGTCCTTATTCTAAATTGTACTTTTATAAATCCCCATTATTTATAGATAGATTAGGACCGTCAAAATCGTTTTTTAACGATAATAATGAAACTGAAAATATAGTAATTTGTTTAACCATACATACACAAGTACCTTTTGTTGTTCAAGCTACCAATTGTTTAGCTGATGCGGGTGTAGGTTCACGAGGAAGTCAAGGGATACCTCTTTATACTTACGATGAAAATGGGGAGAAAATTGATAACATAACCGATTGGGGATTACAACAGTTTAGGGATTATTATCAACCCTCACCCCCCCAACCCCCCTCTCTCTCAGAGAGAGGGGGGAGAAAACTTTTAGACAATTCTAGCTCCCCTCACCCTGTGGGAGAGGGGTTGGGGGTGAGGGCTAATCTCCCCACTGGAGAGGGGTTGGGGGTGAGGGCTAATCT
>JAABRE010000032.1 GCA_011391125.1 Synechococcales cyanobacterium S06 | reverse complement strand
TGGGTTGTATTTTCTTAATGATGGAGTAATGGAGGTAGACCATATTATCCCGAAAAGCCTAGGAGGCAAAGATGAATATAAAAACCTACAATTACTTCATGGTCACTGTCACGATACAAAGACCAAAGAGGACGGAAGTATTGACCAGAGGAAAACCAACTTAAAGGTTAATAAACATAACAAAGTCAAAACTTAATAACTCATAACCGGTAAAAGAAGCTCCCATGACAAGGGTAGTTTTGTTGAGTAGCTGAGTGAGGTGAAAATCTCACGCTCAGTTACGGATAAGCGGCAGGACGTGGTAACACACCTGCCGACTTTTCTCATACTGAGTTCCGCAGCACCCCGAAGGAACTGTAAGTGTAGCGAAATATCTCGGTGATTCTTCGTGAACACCTTCGGTGGTGCGTAGCACTCCTTCGCTGTGCTGCGGGACTCAGTATGACAGATTTTCGTAGTTTCGCAAGAGGTCTGTTAATTAACTTCTTAACTTCTTACTTCTTACTTATTACTTCTTACTTCTGTTGTCTCCAGCCTTTTCTGACAATTTGACGGGCTCTCGCAATAACCAAGCTGTCGTCTTCTACGTCTTTGGTGACGACAGAACCTGCGGCAACGGTGACATTTTCCCCCAAGGTTACGGGAGCGACTAAGACGCTATTTGAGCCAGTTTTGCTATTATCGCCAATCTGGGTGCGATGTTTGTTTACGCCATCATAGTTGGCGGTAATTGTACCTGCTCCGATGTTTACGCGATTGCCTAAAGTTGCGTCACCGATGTAGGATAAATGAGCGACATTGGTATTAGCTCCGAGTTGACTGTTTTTCAGTTCGACGAAGTTACCAATGCGGCAAGCTTGGCCAATGTTAACATGACCTCGTAAGTGGGCATAAGGACCAACCCTGGAATTTGATTGTACTTGACTATCGGTAATGACGGAATAGAGTACCGTAACATTCTCGCCAATGGTGCTATTTTCAATTAAACTTCCGGGACCGATTCTACTACCTTGACCGATGATTGTTTCACCTCGTAAATGGGTTTGGGGTTCAATGATCACATCCGGAGCTATTTGCACAGTATCGTCAATTGTTGTACTATCGGGGTCAATAAAGGTGACTCCGGCTTTCATCCAATTATCTTTGACTCTGATTTGTAAAATATCATAAGCCGTTGCTAATTGTCGGCGGTCATTGATGCCAGTAATTTCGAGGGCATCTTCAACATCCACCGCCATAACAGGGTTAAGATAGTCAACTACTTCGGTTAAATAATATTCCTGTTGGTCGTTATTGGCGCTTAATTTGGGCAATACTTGGGCTAATTTTGGCCAATTAAAACAATATACCCCGGCGTTGATGCGGTGATTCTGTTTTTGAGCGTCAGTACAATCGCGATGTTCGACAATTTGGCTGACTATGTTATTACTATCACAGAAAACTCGGCCATAACCGGTGGGATCTGGTAAATTTGCAGTTAGTAAAGTGGCAGCATTTTGGTTATTTTTGTGGATTTTTAAGAATTTTTCGAGGGTTTCTGGTCGTAATAAGGGCACATCTCCATTTAAGACTAATAAATCGCCGTTAAAGTCCCTTAAATGGGGTATAAGTTGTTGGATTGCGTGACCAGTGCCGAGTTGTTCAGTTTGGTTGACAAATTCGAGTCCCTCATTTTGACGCAAATTTTCGATGACTAAATTAGCTTGATAACCCACGATGATTAAGCTTCGGCTGGGTTTAAGTAAGTTGCAACTTGCCAAAGTACGTTCGACGAGCGATCGCCCGCCCAATTTATGTAATACTTTGGGTAAGTCAGATTTCATGCGAGTTCCACGACCTGCGGCTAGAATTGCTACGGCTACCATTTCAGTTATCAGTTATCAGTTATTCCGTTATCAATTATCAATTATCCCTTGTTAATTGTCAATTGTTAATTATCAATCCTTCTCCACTTTAGCTAGGTTCTTTAGTTCCTATCAAGCTGTTAAGAATTAATGTAAATATTTGTTACAAAAGTGGTAATTTTTACCCTAATTTGTTACAATTAAACTAGGAAAATAAAAAAGATGACGGTTCGATTGCGCAAAGAATCCGGGCGCAATGTTAGCGGACACCCGCCAGGGTGTGAAGCTCGCAAAACATCGGTGTTGCGCAAAAATAAAAAATGTTCACAATGAACAAAAACTAATTTGTCGCAGGATAGATGTTTGATTACTTTCCTATAAAATAAAAAAGAAACTAACCCTAGTGAAAAAATATTGATTCGCTTATTTTCATATTAACATTTTTGGGAAAAAAAAACAGAAAAAATTACAAAAATTAACAGAAATAAATGGGTCTAATCTAATAATTAAAACCAGTTTAATTGTCAATTAAACTGGTTTTAATTGATTAACTTGCTTGTTGCCAATTATGCAGAGAATTTTTAACGGTTAAATGTTCTTGTTTTCGATAATTGCTGATAAATAAACTAAATTGTTCGACTAAATAGCCATTGCGCCAACCTTTGAGAGTTTCTTCTTTTAAAATGTCTAAAGCTTTTTGACAATTTAAAGCTTTTTTGTGAGGTCTTTCACTGGTTAAAGCGTGATAAATATCTAAGATTTGAAATATTTGTGCTAACCAAGGAATAAGATCACCGATTAAACCATCGGGATAACCACTACCATCTCTTCGTTCGTGATGATGACGTATAATTGAGATTACTCCTTGTTTATTTTTCAGTGGTTGACAAATTTTCTCTCCGAATAATACGTGTTGTTTTAACATTTCTTGTTCGGATTCTGTTAGTTTTTCTTGCTTAAAAATAACCGCATCAGGAATTAATATTGTTCCAATATCATGAAGATAGGCTGCACAAATTAGATCATGTATTTCTGAGGTCGTTAAATTTAGAAATAAGCCAAATTCTTGAGCTAAATCTCCTAATTTACAACTATTTTTTTCAGAGGTATAATATCTACTTTCAATGGCTCTTGCTATGGAAAATAATACTTGTTCTGTTTGATCTAAGTTTTCATTAAGTTTTTTTTGTTTAATTAAAGATTTTACTCTTGTTTTCAATAACATTCTATCTAATGGTTTAGTTAAAAAATCATCACCTCCTGCTTCAAAACATTTTAAACGTAGGGTATTCTCATCGGAAACACTGGTAAAAATGATCGGAATTAAACAGGTTTGTGGGTTTTCTTTTAACTGTTTACAAAGGTCAAAACTAAGGACTTGAGAACTCATTAAACCTAATAAGATTAAGTCGGGATCAATCTTTAAAACTTGCTTTAATATTTGACAATTACCATCACTTTCATAAACTTCATAACCTTCTGTGGATAATAGATCAATAATCGCCAGACGACTAAAGATAGTTTCTTCAATGACAAGAATTTTAGCGGTTTCAAAATTTATTTGATTAGCTGTTGAATAATTCTTTGATTGATTCATTATTTGATACTCCTTCTCTTTCTGAGATTATCTAAAAATTTTTTAAATTTACCAAGGAACTTGTGTTTGAAGCCCATCCCCTTTCTCTGGGAAAATAAAAAAATTATTCCTTAGTCAATCTTCTCGATAACTTCACCAATCGTGAAGATTGACTAGACGGGTTACTTGTTACTTGTTATTTCTTATGTTTGACTTTTGAGTTTTGAATTTTGACTAGGTGTTTCTAAAATTTGTTAAAAAAAAATTAATTTTATTATAATCTATATTTCTTAAATGGGTGATTAAATGGTTTAAATTATGCCCTTTTATCTATTCCTTTTTGCATATTGCTGGTTTTTCCCAACGTTTTTTCCACTGACTGGTTGACTCCAGGGTACTGGTACTTTGTTCTTGCAACCTTTTTGCTAAAATTTTCTCGGCAGTATTTATTAATTGAATATCTCGGTAGGGTATAGAGGCTTTGGTTTGTAAATGTTCTAATTCCTGAAGGGACAAAGGAGGTAGATTAGGGTTATTATAGCTGGCGATGGTACCGGGCGATCGCCGGCCGACACTAGCACTGGCCCCGATTTTTAGTCCTGTTAATTGTAAGGCCGTACGAACAGAAGCAGCACAGGAATAAGTGGCTAAAATACCATTTAAGTTGATACATTTTGTGACCAATTTAAGGAAATCTACTGTCCAAAGTTGAGGACATTTTGGGGGTGAAAAAGGGTCGAGAAAAATGGCATCTGCGATAAAATTTCGGTTAATAATTTCCTGTATTGTAACTCTAGCATCACCATAAAAAATATGAGCAGAAATTAATTCATTTTTGAGATATTTATCCGTGGATAATTGGCTTAATAATTCGGGAATTGGCTCATTCCACTCATTAAGTAAGTTAGATTTGATCGCTTGATTTGGTACATTTTCATTCAATTCTAAGGCCATTAATTCTATGTGACATTGGGGGTTAATTTGCCAAATTGTTGCTAAAGCAGCTGCGGTATTATACCCTAAACCATAGCAAATGTCAAGCAATTTAATCGAGTTAGTTTGTGTTGCTAATTCGGGTAATTTACAGGGGATCACAAATTTATAAAGTGCTTCTTGTTTTGCGCCATAATGGGAATGGAAAGACTCATTAAATTCGGGTGAAAAAAAGGTAAATGAGCCATCTTTGGTAATTTGTGGTTGAAAGTTATTAATTAATTGTAAGTCTTGAGGATTATTGCAATTAACTAATATTTCCCGATTAGTAAGAGGTAATTCGGCTATTTTATGTTGGTTTAACCACTTTTGAAAGGAGTTACCTCCCTGATTAATAAAATCGTCTAATAAGGGAAGACAATTACGACGATAAAAACCACAAAGGGGTTCAAAACCTTTAGGATTAAGGGGAAGATAGGCAATATAATCTGAGTTAAGTTCTCCTAATTGATGGGCAAATTGTGCTAATTCTTCGCTGTTAAAATTCCCTAAATCACAGGCTAAAAGTAAGACCCATTCTGTGGTAATTTGTCTTAAAGCTTCACTAAAAGCAATTAAGGGACCGGCCAGGGTTGTTTCCTTAATTAAGGTACAGTTATCAGGTAAAATAGGCTGATATTTTTCTGGCCAAGAGGTAATAATATAAACTTGGGAGGTTAATTTTTGTGCTTCGCTACAAATATGTTTTAATAAGGGTATATTATTAATCTTAATTAAGGCCTTATCCTGACCCATACGCTTACTTTTTCCACCAGCCAAAATAATAGTTGAAATATCCATAGTTTTATGTTTAATAATGATGATCCACTAAAAGAAAATAAGCTGAAATTCCTTAAGTTGTTAATAATTTTACTGCCGATAATTGGTTGTTTGCCTGCTTTTTTGACTCTGTACCAAGGTGGTAGCACTTCTGAGGAAAAAAAGGTTAGTCGTGTGTCTTTAAGTTTAGGTATAAGTTGGTTAGTCGCTTATATTTTACTGTGGACTGGAGCGGTAAATACATCTGATTTAGTTACTTTTAGGTTAATGTATTTGAATGGATTAATTACTTCTGGTTATTTTATTGTCTGTGTCCTGTTTATGTTCGGTGTTTGGCGGGGAAAGCTGCCGAATTTTCCCCAACTTAAGCACAAAATTAAGAAATAATTGTATCTGGATCACTGAAAAAGATTATAAAATTGGTTATCATCTATTCAATTTATTAAGTAGGTAATTTTTATGCGCTATGAATTTACTGCGATTACGGAACAGGCCTCAGAAGGACGCTATTTTGCTGATTGTCCCACAATTTCAGGAGCAAATGAACAGGGAGAACCCCTGGAAAAATACCGTCAAAACTTGGTGGAGGCGATCGCCTTGATTATTGAAGAAAATGAATCCCCAAAATCCGATTTCTTAGCGCGAAATCGGATTTTTAAGTTTGGTCAAATTAGTTTAAACTAAGTCCATAAGTTAATATACATAGTCATTATTAAACAAAATTAAGGTGTGAGGAAAATCGTGTCATCTAAAAAAACGACTCAAACAAGACCACTTAAATCCGAAAATCACGTCAAAATGAAAGGGAAAAATAAGAAAAAAACTTCATCAGCTTGGTTGTGGGTCTGGTTAGGTTTAACGGGAGTTTCGATTCTCTCAGCAACGGCAGGGGCATTATTAGCAGTGTCTTTGTCTAGTAGTCCTTTACAGCAAAAAGCCTTGACAGCCAAGGAGGAAGGGGTTTTTGCGGCCGAGGAGGCGATCGTCTATAATCATTTAAGATTACCAGAATTGACTAGACCGGTTAATATTTTAATTTTAGGTACAAAAGTTTTAACTTCCGATGTCAAGGATGCTCCCCAAGAAGATTTAGGCTATCATGCTTTGGTTAATTCCTTTGAAGGTCTTAGCGACACGATGTTGTTATTGAGGTTCGATCCTCAAAACCAAAAATTAAGCGTTTTGTCTATTCCCCGAGATACTCAGGCCTATATTGAAGGTTATGGCGATACCAAGATTAATGAAGCAAACTACGCAGGTGGACCGGCCTTAGCAGCCAAAAGTATTAGCAATCTGTTAGGAGGAATTCCCATTGACCGTTATTTAAGGGTTAATGTACAGGGTGTGGAAAAATTAATTGATGCTTTGGGCAGTGTTGAAGTATATGTTCCCAAAGAGATGAAATATCAGGATGATAGCCAGCGTTTTTATATTAATTTAGCACAGGGTAAACAATATTTAGACGGCCAAAAGGCGATGCAATTTTTGCGTTTTCGTTATGACAGTTTAGGGGATATTGGTCGGGTTCAAAGGCAACAACTTTTGATGCGATCGGTCATCGAACAAACCCTCAAGCCTTCAACCTTGATGCGAACTCCAAAAATTTTAGACGTAGTCAAGTCTAACCTGGATACTAATTTGACCGTTGAAGAATTGATGGCATTGGGAGGTTTTGCTTCGCAAATGAAACGCTCCGATGTGCAAATGTTGATGTTACCAGGAGAATTTAGTGGCGATGGTAAAAAAGAAGTTAGTTACTGGTTGCCTAGCCAACGGGGAATTAGAACCATGATGGCCAGTCATTTTGGGCAAATAGATCAATTATCAACGGGTGATCGAGAAGTTAATCCAGGAAGGGTTAGAATCGCTATTCAAGATAGCACCGGGGATAGTCAAGCCGTTGAAAAAATGATCGCATATCTGCAAGAAGCCGGTTATCATCGGGTTTATGTGGGCGATCAATGGTCAGAACCTCTACAAGTTACCCGCATTCTTGCTCAATCAGGCGACAATGCCAGTGCCTCGGCTCTACGTTCAACGCTGGGTTTAGGGGAAGTATTGGTAGAAAGTACCGGTTCATTAGCTTCCGATGTTACCATCCAAATTGGTAAAGATTGGGAAAAACAAATCTTATCTCAATCAGAATCACCAAAAGTAGCCGGTTTTTAAGTTAAATTTGCCCGAATCGTCGCTCTAACGGTCATTAACATTTGGCCAAGTTCATTTTGGCCGCTTTTGTCTTGACCACAACCCCAATAATAATCCCGGGGAGAGTTTTCCACGAGAGTTTCGCTCCCTGTGCCCAATAAAATTTGCTGAATGTCTTGGTGAGTAAGGAATTTAGTCACCACTCCTTGCCACATGATGCAGTTTTTGACCTTTTCCCAATCCCAACGCACCGGGTTTTGAGTATTTCTGCCAAGGTCGGCCGCTTCTTGGGGGGTTTTTACTTGACGGATTATCTCAATTAGATGTTCCTGTTTTGTGCCCACAAATTTATGAGCTTGGTAAAAATGTTCTACAGTCGGCCATTTTTTCCCAAAACAGTGGATTTGATGGGGGGAAAAGTTAGAAAAACAACCATAAGGATCATATTCTTTATAAAAATAAATTGTCATGCTAAGTAATTGATCATTGATAGTTAATTGTTAAGTTTTTTTTCGGCATTATTTAATTCAAATTTTATCTGTTTTACCGTTGCTTTTGGTAGTTGATCTGCTTTTTTTAATGCTTCTTGAAAGTGGTCGATTGACTGTCTAAAAAGGGAGCGATTATCGGGTTTAGCTTTTTGATAAAGTATCTGTGCTTTAAGATAGTAAATTTCGGGATTATTCGGTGTACTTTTTAACGCTTGATTGACATATTCTAAGGCCAAATCATACTTTTTCAAATCCCGGTAGGCGATCGCAATTCCGCGATTAACTAAATATTCAGGAGCACCATAACTTTGCAAACGTTGCAAAGCGTCTTCCGCATTAGAAAAGGGTAAACTGGTAGCTAAAAGTAGGTCCATATAACCTTTAATGAGGTTTAATTCCGGATCATTGGGTGCTATTTTTTCCGCTTTATCTAAATATTCAAAAACCTGTTGTAACTTAGGAATAGCCGAAATCGGACCTTCTTGATAAAAATTATAAGCACCTTGTAAAAAATGACCGACTGCTGCATAAAGATTACCTCTAAGTGGCTCTTGATTAATTAAATTAGTAGCAGTTTCTAAGGTTTTATCGCCATAAATTTTTAAAGTTGGCCAGTCTTGATCAGTATAGGCCAAAGAAGCGCGTAAAGCGTGAGCCAAAGGTTCATTAGATTCATTTTGATCGGCTACAATTAACTTTTCTTTTGCTTGGGGATAGTTACCTTGCTGAAAAAGTAATTCAAAAGCGACTTGGGTGTTTGCTCCTATATTCTTAGCATTAAGATTACGGAAAGGATCAGCAGCTAAACTAAAATTAAAACTACTAATCAAGATCAAAGTAAGAGCAAATAAGAGGGGAAAATATAGTTTAAATTTAGTAAATTTGCGTATTAGAGTTATCATAGTTATCATTGGTAAAAAAAGTAGTTGGCTTAAGTAATAAATTTGACGTATTGATGATAAAATTGGTTTCTAGCAATGATTAAATTATGTTATATCTAAAAAATATCAGTTATCATCCTCCAGCGACTGTGAATCCTATTCTTAAAGAAATTAATTTAGAATTGGGACCACAAAAATTAGGTGTCATAATTGGTCCATCGGGTTCAGGAAAAACTACCCTATTAGAGATTTTAGCAGGGTTAGCGCAACAAACAAAGGGCAATATTTTTTGGCGCGATCAAGAATTAACTCCTTTGGATTTACAACAATTAGCAGGTATTGTATTTCAATTTCCCGAACGTCATTTTTGCGGTAAAACTATTTTGGAGGAGTTACGTTTAGGTCATCCCGAATTGGGAAAAACTCAAGTGGAGGAGGCTCTTAAAGAGGTAGGATTAGATTATCTATCTTTTGAGACTTCCCCTTTGAACCTTAGTGGAGGTCAGCAACGACGTTTAGCTTTGGCTGTTCAATTAATTCGTCAACCTAATGTTTTAATGTTAGATGAACCAACGGCTGGTCTTGATTGGTCTTCTCGTCGTCAATTAGCTAATTTATTAGCCAAATTAAAGGAGTTTTGGACTCTTTTAGTGGTAACTCATGATCCAGGAGAATTATTAGAATTTGCTGATTCCTGTTGGCAAATTCACAATGGAGAATTGACAATTGACAATTAATAATTAATAATTAACAAGGGTTGCGCTAAAGGGCTTTTAATAGGCTAAAAGCAAAAAACAAAAAGACTGGGCTAAAGCCCAACAACAAACAAAAAATGAATTTATTACCGGAAAATTTGGAGATTTGGCAAGCTACTTTGGGATGGATTCCTAATCATGAACAGTTGCAATTATTTGAGCAATTATATTTAGAAATTATCGAGGGAAATAAGCAGTTAAATTTAACCAGAATTACTGAACCCGTTGAATTTTGGGAGAAACATTTATGGGATTCTTTAATTTGTCTTCAGCCGTTTTTGGGGGAAGAAAAGGCAGAAATTAACCCAAATTTTCAGGTAATTGATATTGGAACAGGAGCAGGTTTTCCGGGGATTCCAGTGGCGATCGCCCTCGAAAATATGCAGGTAAAATTACTCGATGCTACCCGTAAAAAAATCACCTTTTTAGATAGTTTAATTGAAAAATTAGGGTTAAAAAATGCGACAACCTTACTAGGAAGAGCGGAAGAAATTAAGAAAAATAACGCTCATCGGGGTGGTTATGATTTAGCCTTAATTCGGGCCGTGGGTCAAGTTTCTATTTGCGCTGAATATGCAATTCCCTTAGTCAAAAAAGGAGGATTAGTCATTTTATATCGCGGTCAATGGAGTGAAGAAGAAACTGAAATTTTAGAGCAAACGGGAGCAAAATTAGGCTTTCAAATTGAGTCAGTCAACAAATTAGAGACACCCTTAACTAATAGTATTCGTCATGGTGTGTACTTAAGAAAAATCGAGGAAACTAGGACAGAATTTTCTAAATTAGTGAAAATTCCTGTTCAAAAAAGATTTATGATAAAAGAAGAAAAATAAACAAAAGGTGAAGATCAACTTTGAAAACTGAAAACATGAATCAATTATCAGAAATAATTAGCTTAATAGATGATGAATTATCTAAACGAGAGTTAGAACTTGATCCGGCTGGCTATTTTATTATCTATTTAGATAGAGAAGAAAATTTAATTTGTGCTAAACATTTTACTAATATTATTAATGAAGATGGTTTAGCAGTTGACCCCGAAACTGGCAAAGTAATTCCCGCTAAAGGTAAAGTAATGAGAACAGCTGAAACTTTATTTCAAGGAAAAACGGCCAAGGAAATCTGTGTTAAAATTTTTGAGCAAACTCAGCCTTCTCCTGTGACTAAATTAGATCATGCAGCCTATTTAGGTAGGGAATTCATGAAGGCCGAAAATGCTTTAATTACTGGTGAACATTACATTCAAGATTAGTTAAAACCAACATAAAAGAAATAAGTGGCCATGGGAATTATGGTAGCTAATAATAATAGTACCACTACCCAAACAGTGGCGCTGCGATCGTCGGTATCTTCGGCACTGGTGAAAGTTCCAGCTACATTGATTTCTTTAACTTCGGGTGGTCCGGGATCTGCTTCCCCTGATAAAACAGCGACTAAACGAGTTTTAGCATCCATGAAAGCTTGATTATACTTACTTTCCCGCAAAGGTACACCCATGGTATCTTGAACAATACTCGTAGCAATGTCCGCCGATAAAATGGTGTTGACTTCAGCACCGGTGCGAATGGCGGTGTCGTTGGTTAAAGTGTCCATGACCAGCAAAGTTTGCTTGGCTTGTTCTTCAGGAGTAGGAAACCATTTGCTAAATAATTGATCGCTGAAACTGTCAATGGTTTGATCAAAGTCAAGACGACGAATAACAACCATTCTGACTTCTTGGCCAGTTTTTTTTGCCAAATTTTTCAGGGAATTGCTTAAGTTGCCTTCGTTGGCAATACTGAGGGTGTCAGCATTATCAATGATCCAAGTATCAGCACCCGCACTTAAGTAGGGCATATCGTAAACACCCGTAGCTTGGGCAGGTGTGACAAAAATACCTAGGCTGAAAACAAACAACATTAAAACTGTTAAGAATTTTGGCATTAATTATAAGCTCCGGGATAAATTTTTCTAATTATATCAGTTATATTAAAAACTATTTATTACTTATAAAAAAAGGGCTTGTTGTTGCGCTAAAGCGCTAAAGCGCAACAACGAAGGATTATTCTTTATGTTTATTGGGATGTTGGATATAGATAAGATAACTACTAACAGAAATCAGTAAAATTGCCGCCGAAAAATAGGCCATATCTGATGCAGTTTCTATATTCATATTTAACATTTTTTTAAATAAACCGACAATTAAAGCTACTACCATTACTTGGACTAATTTACCTTTTAATTCCTCTAAAGATTCCGCTTGTAAAATATTAGATTCTTCTTCTTCAAATCTAATATCTATTTTAGAAATAAATAGCTCATAAATACCAAAACTGAAAATTAACAACACAATTCCGATTAAATAATAATCTATTCCCCCAATAAGATGGGAAACAATTTTATAAGTTGTTTCTCCTTCTGGGTTATTCATATCAAAAGCTAATGTAATTCCTAACCACACATCTAAAGTACCAATTATAAATAATTTTAAGGTACTTAATAAACCAAATACGACGGGAAATAAGACAAATAAACGAAAATTCCACAGACAAAATTCAAAGGTTAATTCAATTTTTTTTAAAGTTTTTTTCATGGTTTTGTATTTGTTGAAAAATGTAGGATGGGCAGTTATTTTAAGTTTTTTACTTACCACTTAAATACAAATTAACTGCCCACCTTACCATTTGATGTTAATTTTTATTAAACTTTGATCTAAAGCGCTCCCGTGATGTCACAATCAAAAATATATCTTACAACAAAATTGAGGCAATATGACGGAAGTCAATCCAAGCTGTGTAAATCTTCAAGAAAACGTCCAAACCCTATTAGAGTTATCGCAGCAAGAACAGAGTTTGCGGGGTCAACAAAATATTAGTGCGATCGAAACTTCACTGAAAAAAGCAGTTTCTCCTACTTTTGAAATTGTTTTCGCTGGAGCTTTTAGTGCGGGAAAATCAATGTTAATTAATGCACTCTTAGAAAGGGAGTTGTTGTATAGTGCAGAAGGTCACGCCACTGGTACAGAATGTTACATTCATTATGCGAAAAAAGACGAGGAAAAAGTAGTTTTAACCTTTCTTAGTGGCATAGAAATTGGACAACAAGCTACGGCTATTTGTGGCAAATTAGGCTTAACAAATAGTCCGAATATTAATGAACCAGAAGTAATTAATTTACTGCAAAAAATCACCTCAGAAATTATCGAAAAAGAGGGCGGAAATCAAAAGTCGGAACGGGCTAAACAAGCACACGCTTTGCAGTTATTATTAGAGGGTTATCTTCATAATAAAGACAGAATCGATCAGAATAGAAATAACACCTTTTCTATGGCACAATTTAACTTTTCTAACCTCAGTGAAGCTGCTACTTATGCAAGGAGAGGAAGTAATAGTGCGGTGTTAAAAAGGATCGAATATTATTGTGAACATCCCTTATTAGAAGATGGTAACATTTTAGTCGATACTCCGGGGATTGATGCACCCGTTAAAAAGGATGCAGAATTGATTTATCGCAAGCTGGAAAACCCTGATACATCTGCTGTTGTCATGGTTTTAAAACCTGCTTCTGCGGGGGATTTAATCACAGAAGAAACCGAATTAATTGAGACAATGCGCTCTAATTTGAGTATTCGCGATCGGGTTTTTCATGTGTTTAATCGCATCGATCAAACCTGGTATGCTGGACAATTAAGACAGCGATTAGATGACCTAATTAATACTCAATTTAGGGATAGTTCTAGGATATACAAAACCAGTGGTTTATTAGGGTTTTATGGCAGTCAAATCAAGCAGACAAGTAGTCAAGATCGATTTGGTTTAGACTCAATTTTTGCCGAAAGTGTTAAGTCCGTGGGAGGCCAAGAAGAAACACCCCAATTTGTCAGCGAATTTAATAATTATTGCGCTAATTCTGGTAAATTGTTGGGTAAAAATTTTAAAGTTTCTGTTCATGGTTATCTGACTCCGAATGAGAATTATGTGAATATTTTAGCAGAGTGGGGTAAACCTTTAATTGATCAATTGATTAAAGATAGTGGAATTGAGGAGTTTAGAACGGGAATTACTCGTTATTTAACCGAAGAAAAACGCCCCCAATTATTTGCTACTTTAGCCGATGATTTACAACCACTTTGCATTAATTTAACCCGCTTTTATGAGGAAAAATATCGCAATTTAGACAGTCAACCCCGGGAAATTGAAGGTATGAAATCCCTTGAATTAACCCGTTTAAATCAGCAGTTACAGGACATTGGCAAGAAATTCTCGAAACATATTGCTAATCTGGTCAATACAGCGATTAATAATAACGATGCTAATTTTGAGGAAGATTTTGCCAAGCTCAAGGCTAGAATGGTTAGTCGAATGGATGAATTATTAAATACATTTTCCGTCAAAAATGCTTATAGTCGCGCTACTTTAAGTCATCCCCGTCACGCAACTGCACCTTTAATGGCTGTTTTAGTCGAGGCTTTGTATTATTTAGCCGACGAGTTGGAAGATGTTTTGGTCGAGTTTTCCGAAATAGTCGCTAAAAACTTTTTCCTACGTTTAAAAGAGCAGATCAAAAAGGAGGAATACTATCGCGAATTGTACCGTTTATTGGGTAGTGATGCTGGCATGGAAGATCAGTTAAATGAATTAGAAAAAATTGTCATCATTGCTTTATCAAGTCAGGCAAAAACTGAGTGCGATAAATATGTAAGAGAAAGCCCACGTTTTTATGATGATGGTACATTTTCTCTCTATCAATTCCGTCAAATTGTACAGGAAGTTGGCCAAGGTTATGGCGTTGAAAGTATTGTGCAATGTGAGCCAGCAATTCGTCAATTATTAAAGTTAGATATTGAGCCAAAAGTGAAGAAAACAATTAGCGAAACTTTTGGCCTTGCCATTAATAAGACTTTGAAAAGTCAGTTATTACCCATGGCGGAAATTTTAGCGGATGAAATTTTGCAGCAATACGGTTTAGCAAGGGAAAATTTAGAGAAAGTTCTGCAAAAAGAAGCCTCAGAAAAAATTGCCAAAAATGAGGCTTTATTAACAGAAATTAAGCAGCAAATTAACCAATATAACGAAGCAGTTTCTGGGATTAATAACTGTTTGGAAGCCATGGGAATTTATGAGCGCAAATTACCTTTAATTGGTCATCTTAATGTGGTGAAAACTGAGGAATAATAAAAGGTTCGTTGTTGCGCTTTAGCGCTAAAGCGCAACAACAAACCTGTATTTAGGAGCGATAATTTATGAGTAATCAATGGGAAAAATTAGGACCTGAAGATGCGATCGAATTACAGGAAAAATTCTCAGAAGAATTTATCACTATTTCCACGTTTAAATCAGGAAAATTAACCCAATTTGTTTTAAATAAATGTTTGAATATGTATGGTAAAGATTGGGAAAGTGACAATCAAAATCATTTATTAAGAAAAAAGTGGGTTGAAGGTTTAAATGCTGAAGTTTTAAAAGTAGGAAGTTTCGGTTGGAAAAAAGGCAAAATTAGGGTAAATGTCACAGTGGAATTTATGCCAGATGAACCCGAATCTCCCTTAGATGAGTATCGAGAATAAGTTAAACAGAAATCCGATTTCTGAACGAAATCGGATTTGTAAAATTACTTGACTAAATCACATTTTTATGTGAATATAAACCTTAAAATTTAGGAGTAAATACAATGGAAGGTCAAAAAGAAGGCTTAGATGTCGATGATGTTGTATCCCTGAAAGATACAGAATCATTACTGGGAATGCCAAATCCTACCTTTAAAATAAAGGAATTTTCTAAATTTTTAACCTCTAAAATTAATCCGAAGACTAAATGGGAAGAAGGAGTAGAAGCAGAAGTATTAGCTGCTGGTAAAGGATGGAGAAAAGGAAAGGTAAAATTAACCATGCAATTTATCCCCGATGAACCAGAATCTCCCTTAGATGATATTAGAAAATCTTTAACATTTAATGAATAGTTAAATCGTAGGGTGGGTTAGCAACGACCTACTTTAGATGAATTTAGGTAAAAACGGTTCGTTGTTGCGCAAAGCGCGCTAAAGCGCAACAACAAACCTGTATTTAGGAGCGATAATTTATGAGTTAATCGTAGGATGTGTAGCTCCGTGCGTAACCCACCAAACCGTCTACTATTTGTATAACAGGATTCAAAATAAAGTTTAAGGATAAGCTAAAATTTAGGTAAATTTTAGGGAAATTATGGGCGGTTAAAGTTGTATAAAGTATCAGAACGCATCCAAAAATCAGTCTTTCAGGCAAAAATCCACACCATGGCTAATGGTTTAACCCTGATTCATCAATATTTGCCGACCACACCAGTAGTAGTGGCCGATGTTTGGGTGCGTGCTGGTGCTACCATCGAACCCGAGGAATGGTCTGGAATGGCCCATTTCCTTGAACACATGATCTTTAAAGGTTCAAAACGCATTGGTCCGGGGGTTTTCGATCGCACCATTGAAAATTTAGGCGGTTCGACCAACGCCGCAACAAGTCACGATTACGCCCATTTTTTCCTGACCACGGCTGCTGATTATTTAAAAGACACATTGCCCTATTTAGGCGAAATCCTGTTACAAGCGGAAATTCCGGAGCATGAATTTTACTGCGAGCGAGACGTGGTACTAGAAGAATTGCGCTACTCCCTTGATGATCCCGATTGGATAGCATTTCAAGCCTTAACGGAGACCATGTATCAAAATCACCCCTATAAACGCCCAATTTTAGGGGATGAGGGGCTTTTATTACAGCATACTCCAAATCAGATGCGCTGCTTCCACCGCACCCATTATCAACCGCAAAACATCACTGTGTGTATCGTGGGGGGAATCGCGGAGGATAAAGCCTTCACGTTGCTAGAAAAGTCCTTTCGTAATTTTAGCACTCCTTCTGAATGTCCTCCCCATTTTATCGACGCCGAACCACCTTTAATTGATGTGCGTCGCAGTGAGCTTTATGTGCCTAGAATCGAGGAAGCTCGATTATCCATGGGTTGGTTGGGACCAGGAGTTGACCAGTTACAGGATGCATTTGGCTTGGATTTAATTTCAGTTATCCTAGCAAGTGGTAGAAATTCCCGTTTGGTGCGAGAATTACGGGAAGAAAAACAGTTAGTTTTGGATATTAGTAGCAGTTTTTCTTTACAAAAAGATTCCAGTTTATTTACCATTAGTGCATGGTTAGAAACAGGATTTCTTGAGTCTGTGGAAGAGATAATTCAGGAAAAAATACGCCAATTACAAAATTATCCAGTCACTCCTGGAGAGTTAGCTCGTTATAAAAAAATGCTCTGTCATGATTACATTTTTTCCACGGAAACCCCTGGTCAATTAGCTGGTTTATATGGTTATTATCATACCATTGCTAATGCCGAATTAGCGGTAATTTATCCGGAAATGATTAAATGTTTGGATGCTTGGGATTTGCAACGGATTGCTAACCAATATCTGGCACCGGAACGTTATGCTATTAGTATTATTCGGCCTTGTTAAACTGTTAATTTTAAAATAATGTCAACTCTGACCAATTCTAACCATCATTCTGCTGTTAACCGTTTAGTTTTAAGTAATGGGATTACTTTAATTGTTGTCGAAAATCCCACGGCCGATTTAGTTGCTGGCCGAATGTTCCTCAAAAATGCGGGCACACGTTGGGAAAATCGCCATCAAGCAGGGATTTCCCATTTATTATCCTCTGTTATTACTAAGGGGACAAAAAATTTATCCTCCATCGAAATTGCCGAAAAAATTGAATCCATTGGTGCAAGTTTGGGAGCAGATGCTTCCAGTGATTATTTCGGCTTTAGTGTGAAAACCATTGCCGCAGATTTTTCGCAAATATTGCATTTGATGGCGGAAATTCTCCGTTTTCCGACTTTTCCAGAAATAGAAGTGGAATTGGAAAAACGCCTTACTATTCAAGGTATTCGCTCTCAACAAGAACAACCTTTTAATGTGGGTTTTAATCAGTTACGAGAGTTGATGTATCAAGACCACCCCTACGCCCTTTCCATTTTGGGCACAGAGGAAACCGTGTCTCAATTGACTTCTGAGGATTTGCATCGCTATCATCAGAATTATTTTCGCCCTGATAATTTTGTCATTAGTCTGTCGGGGTGTTTGACTTTTAAGCAAGCTGTAGATTTAGTGCAAGATGCCTTCGGTGATTGGCAAATTCCCCCTTCTTCTCTACCTCCCTTAGAATTCCCCCCTATTTCAGTACAACCCGGTCAAAAAGTTACCATCCAGGAAACCCAACAGGCGATCGTTATGTTGGGGTATTTAGCACCGGGCGTAGCCAAGATGGCGGATTATTCTGCATTAAAGTTGTTGAATACCTATTTGGGAAATGGGCTTTCTAGTCGTTTGTTTGTGGAATTGCGGGAAAAACGCGGTTTAGCTTATGATGTGTCGGGGTTTTATCCTACTCGTTTGGATGAAGCTCAATTTGTCGTCTATATGGGCACTGCTCCCGAAAATACGGCGATCGCCATTGAGGGATTACGCAATGAAGTTGATAGATTGGCGAATCAGCGACTAAATGGACTAGAAATTAAAGCAGCGAAGAATAAATTATTAGGTCAATATGCTTTAGGAAAGCAAACAAATGCGGAAATTGCGCAAATTTATGGTTGGTATGAAACATTAGGTTTAGGAATAGAATTTGATACTTTATTTTGCGAACAAATTAACTTAATTGAGGCCGAACAGTTACAAAATGTAGCCATTTCTTACTTAACTAAACCCTATCTTTCTTTAGTAGGTCCTGAAGACATTATTAAACAGCAATTTGCCATTTAAGAGTAGGTCGATGCACAGCTCAATCTGTCTATTATCACCTTATCTTCTGGTTAAAATCACACTTTTTTAAGATTGTAATCGCTATGATAAAGATGAATCTGAATTAGGTTAAGTTTCTTATGCAGCACAAACAAAGACTATGGCTTTTAATTATTAATATGACCACGGTTTCTTTGGTAGTGGCCAGTATAGGAATTTTTAGTCTTTATCAGATTTCTTTTAGACAACAAGAAGAAAGATTACAGGAAATTTTAGATAGTGAAATAAGATTAATCAATGCAATTGTTAATCAAGAAGCTACTAAAAATTTGAGTTTAAAAAAACAAGAAGAAAATACTTTAAAAATTTTACAAAATGCTAATCAAAGTTGTAAAAATTTTGCGAAAACAGGACAAATAAATTTAGCTAAAAAAGAAGATAATCTGATTATTTATTTATTAACAAATTGCAATGAAAAATTTAAACAACCTGTATTTATAGATTGGAAAAGTAAATTTGGAGTGCCAAGTCGCGCAGCTTTAAAAGGTGAATCTGGTACGACAATTGACTTAGATTATCGTGGAGTTAAAGTATTAGCAGCTTATCAACCAATCGAAAAATTAAAGTGGGGAATTGTCGCCAAAATTGACTTAGTGGAATTGCGATCGCCTTTTATCAGAATTACTATTTATACAGCAATTATTGGGCTAATTATTAATAGTTTTGGAGCAAGTTTTTTTATCAAATTAACCTATCCCATGCTCAAAAAATTAGAAAAAAGTGAGTTAGATAATCGAAATATTAACAAACAATTACAACAGGAAATAATTGAACGCTCAAATATCGAAAACGCTCTGCAACAAGAGATTAATATTTTAGCGAAAATAATGGAATTAAACCAAGTAGGAATTGTCTTAGTTAATCCCCAAGGTAAAATTATTTTAGCCAGTGGAAAAGCGGAACAAATCTTAGGTTTATCTAAAGAGGAAATGAGTCAACTTTCCCCGAATGATCCTCGCTGGGATTTAAGGGATTATGATGGTAATGTGGTTCAAGAAAATGACTTAATGGCTAAGAAAATTTTAGAAACTAAACAACCAATTTATGATCAGATTCGTACTTTAAACCTAGATCAAAAAGGTCGCATATTTTTATCCATAAATGCAGCGCCAATTTTCGATCATCAAGAACAAATAAAAGGAGTTTTATATGCTTTTGAAGATATAACTCAACAACTTCTTAGTCAAAAGGAATTATCCCAAAGAGAAGCACAATTTAGAGCAATCTTTGAAAAATCAGTATTAGGAATAGCCCTCTTAAATTTAGCTGGAAAAATTATTAAAACCAATAATTCATTGCAAATAATGTTAGATTATGCAGAAGAAGAACTACTAAACTTAGATTTTCAACAAACTATTTGTTCTTATGAACAAAATAATCAAGAATTTCAAGCTGTTATTAATGGTGAAATAGAATTCCATCAAAGCGAAAAACGTTTTTTCTGTAAAAATGGTAACAGTATTTGGGGTAATTTAATCGTTTCGTTAATCAAAGATTCAAACAATAAAGGTTTATTTATTGTGGCCATAATTGAAGATATTACTCAGCGTAAACAATCGGAATTAGACTTACAAGAAAGTGAGCAAAAATATCGCAATATGATTGAAACTGCCCATGAAGGAGTCTGGATTATTGACAATAATAATAAAACCACATTTGTGAACCAAAGAATGTTAGAAATGCTCGGTTATCAAGAAGAAGAAATGTTAGGAAAAGAATTATTATATTTTACTGATGAACAAGGTAAAAAAATGGCTTTAGCTAATATTGAGCGTCGTCGTCAAGGAATTAAAGAACAGCATGAGTTTAAATTTATTCATAAAGATGGTAGAGAAATTTGGACATTAATTGCCACCAATCCCCTATTTGATAGTGCTAAAAATTATACAGGAGCATTAGGATTACTGAGTGATATTACTGAACATAAAATAATCGAAAAAGCTTTACAAAAAACCAATGAAAAACTTAAACAATATGTTAAAGAATTACAAGCACATAACCGAGAAAGAGACTTGTTAAATAGACTAAATGAGTTTATTCAAGCTTGTGTAACCGTCAGGGAAGCTTATGGCGTTTTAGGGGATTTATTAGCACCATTATTTCCCGATTGTTCCGGTGCAGTTTTTATTATTAATAATTCTAATACCTTAGTAGAAGCAGTTACTATTTGGGGCGAAAATTCCTTTACCGAAAAGATATTTTCTCCCGCAGAATGCTGGGGTTTAAGACATGGTTATATCCATTTAAGTAATCAAGCTTATCACAGTTTATTCTGCCCACATACTAAAGAGAATAACCAGCCAAATATATCATTATGTCTCCCCATGATGGCTCAAAGTAAATCCATTGGATTACTTTATTTAGCCTGCAAAAATAATCACGCCATCGATGAACATAAACAGCAATTTGCCCGCACAGTTGCTGAAAATATATCTTTAAATATTGCTAATTTACAATTACGAGAAAGTCTCCATCAAAGTAGTATTAGAGATGCACTTACTGGTTTGTTTAATAGACGTTATTTAGAAGAATCTTTAGAGCGAGAATTATATTTAGCACAACGAAAAAAATACACAGTTGGTGTTATAATGATTGATATTGACCACTTTAAAAGATTTAATGATACTTTTGGCCATGATGCTGGAGATTATGTTCTTAAAGAAGTCGCTAAAGTCTTGAAAAATGATGTTAGAAAAGGAGATATTGCTTGTCGTTATGGTGGCGAAGAATTAACAATTATTATGCCCGAAGTTGACCTTAATCATACCTTTAATCGCGCCGAACAAATTAGACAACAAATTGAGCAATTAGAGTTAAAACATCATGAACAATTATTAGGTCAAATTACAGCTTCCTTTGGCGTTGCTTGTTACCCCGAAGATGGAAAAACCTTAGAAAAAGTCCTTCAAATTGCTGATAACTATCTATATCAAGCTAAAAAACAAGGCCGTAATTGCGTTATTAAAAGTAGAATTTAGCCTATTTTTAGTTACAATAAAAACCAGACAATTTAATTTAAAAAGCTATGAAAAATCACCGACAATTTATATTTTTAGCCCTTAATATCTGGTTATTCAATACTTTGCCAAGTTTAAGTCAATCCTCAGCGACTCCCCTAATTAATCGGCCAACTTTAGCAATAGGAAATCAGGGAAATGTGGTTTCGGAATTACAAGCAGTGCTGAAACTTTTAGGTTATTATCAAGGTAAAGTAGATGGTATTTATTCCGAGGAGGTAAAATGGGCAGTTTTAGCATTTCAAAAAGCGGCTAATTTAACTTCTACAGGAGTAGTTGATAGTATAACTTGGCAAACTTTATTACCTTTAAAACCGCCAACTAATAATCCTTCCATTGCTGTTACAAATTCAGATAATAATAACCAGAATACAACGACAAATAAACCTTCATCTAATAATAATTCCCAGACTAATACCAATAAACCTGTTAATAATACACCAAATAATACGACTACAACTACTCAAAATACCCAAAATAAACCCCACCAAAATACGACTACTAAACCTCAATTAAGCGCCGAAAATATGCCCCTTTTAAAAGAAGGAATGTCAGGAGAATCTGTTAAAATACTTCAGCAAAGATTGAAAACTTTAGGCTTTTTTAATGGTACAATTGACGGTGTTTTCGGTGTAGAAACTTTACAATCTGTTATTGCTGTCCAAAGCAAATTCAATCTTGGTGCTGATGGAATAGTTGGCTATCAAACTTGGCAAGTTTTATTTGATCAATAATTTTGGGGCGCACTCTTGGTAAGCAAAAACACTTATATTTTGTAGGGTGGGTTAGCAGCGAGATTAATTTTGATGAAAAACTAGGGAATTTTAATTCGCAGCGTAACCCACCATTTTATAGTGATTCCAATTAAGATTAAAACAGTTGAAAAATAGGTTCGTAGTTGCGCTTTAGCGCTTCTTAGGACTAAAGTCCAACAACAAACTAAAAACTTTTGTTTAATTTTTATTTGAAATTACTATAAATATTGTATCCAATTATTTACCCCAAAAAATTGAGAGAGCCTAAATTTTATCAAAATCGTATATTGAATTAATTAACAGGTAATAAAAGTCTGCTAGTCTTAAGATAATTATTAGTAAGAAGTTAGGTAAAATTTGTGGATATTAAGTTATTAGTTTTAGATATTGATGGTACAATTTCTGGGATTTCCAATCAGGTTAATCCACGGGTGATTAAGACAATTAAAGCGGTACAAAATCGCGGTATTAATGTTACCATTGCCACGGGAAGAATGTATCGCTCTGCTCTTCGTTTTCACCAGTCAATTAATGCTAATTTACCTTTAATTGGCTATAATGGCGCTTGGATTCAATGTCCTGCAACTAATCAAATTCATTCCCATATTCCCCTTAATTCCGTAGTTGGTGAGCAATTATTAGACTACTTTGAACAACATAAATTTAACGAACATATTGAAATACATTGTTATTTTAATGACCAACTTTATGTTAAAAAAATAACACAAAAAACCAAAATTTATGCCCAACGTTCAGAAATTGAACCCGTTGTCATTGATAATTTAAGAACAATTATTAAGCAAAATACAACTAAAATTTTAGCCATGTGTTATCAACCTAAAATAATGGCTCAACTTAAACAAGAAATAAGCCAAATTTTTCCGACTGAAAATGTCTATCTTACTCAGTCTTCTAAGATTTATTTAGAAATGACTCATCCTAGTGTTAATAAAGGTAATGCAATTTGTTATTTAACTGAGAAAATTTTGGGTTTAAAATCCGAAAATGTCATGGCGATCGGCGATAATTTTAATGACTTAGAAATGCTAAAATATGCTGGTTTTAGTGTTGCTATGGGTGACGCTCCTCCTGAGATAAAAAATATTGCGAATTGGGTTGCTCCTACTGTCGAAGAAGATGGAGTGGCCATCGCTCTAGAAAAGTTTTTACTATAAATAAAATCAGCTATAATAATTTATTTATACGGAGCAGAAATCCGAATTTTTAACAAAATCCCTTTGCTAAAAATAAAAAAAGAAGCAAAAATCGGATTTCTAATTAAACTTAAACTTTAGTCAGAAAAATGCAGAGAATTTTAGAACCAGAAGTAATGGATAATGATACCGAAGCTATGGAATATGACTCCATGGACTTCACAAAAGTTAATACAGATTTTGCCCAAAAAGTGATCGAAATTAGTCCATTAGAAGCGAAAGTATTAGATGTCGGAACCGGTACAGCAAGAATACCAATTTTAATCTGTCAACAGCGTAAAAAATGGGAAATTACCGCCATAGATTTAGCACATTCCATGTTAAAAATTGCCCGGAAAAATGTGACTCAAAATAACTTAGAAAACCAGATCAAAATAGAATTAAGAGATGGGAAAAATTTGTCCTATCTTCCCCATTCTTTTGATGTCTTAATCTCGAATAGCTTGATTCATCATTTACCAGAACCAATTCCTTTTTTAAGGGAAATTAAAAAAGTAGTTAAAACCAATGGTGCTATACTAATTAGAGATTTAATTCGACCAAATAATGAAGCATCTTTAAACGAGATTGTGGACAAATTAGGACAGGATTATGATCACCATCAAAAAAAATTATTTGCTGATTCTCTTCATGCAGCTTTTACCCTAGAAGAAGTCAAAAAATTAATCAAAATATCGGGATTAAATGGTCTAAAAGTTTATCAATCTTCCGATATTCATTGGACAGCAGAAAGAGCATATAATCATAATTAATTAAAGGAAAAAATACCATGAAAATAGGATTAGTAGGTACAGGATTAATGGGAGAAGCTCTGGTAAATAGGTTATTAAATGCTAATTTATCAGTAATAGCTTATAATCGGACTTACTCAAAATTAATTCCCTTAAAAAACGCAGGAGTAGAAATTACTAATTCGGTTTCAGAAATACTTGAAAAAGCCGATTGTTTAATTTTAATGTTAACAAGTGCTGAGGCAATAAAATCGGTTTTATTAACAGAAAATAAGGACAAATTAGCCGGTAAAACTGTTATTCAAATGGGGACAATTTCTCCCGATGAAAGTAAAGAAATCTGTCAGGAAATAGAAAGATTAGGAGGACAATATTTAGAAGCTCCTGTTTTAGGAAGTATTCCCGAAGCAAAAACAGGTAAATTATTAGTCATGGTGGGAGCAAAAGAGAGTTTATTTCAGGAAAATTACGACTTATTAAAAGTATTTAGTGAAAATCCCAAATTAATCGGTGAAGTTGGTACAGCAGCAGCTTTAAAATTAGCATTAAACCAATTAATTGCCGGTTTAACTGCTAGTTTTGCTCTTAGTTTAGGGTTTATCCAACGTCAGGGAGTTAAGGTAGAAGACTTTATGGAAATTCTCAGACAAAGTGCTTTATATGCTCCAACTTTTGATAAAAAATTATCAAGAATGGAGGATAAAAATTATGAAAATCCTAATTTTCCCACCAAACATTTATTAAAAGATACCGATTTATTCCTTAACCAAGCAACAGTAATTGGGCAAAATATTGCCGGTTTACAAGGTATAAGAGAAATTATCCAAAGGGCGATGGAATTAGGCTTAGAAAACGGCGATTATTCAGCGATTTATTCCGCTATAAACCCAGAATAAACCGATTTTTACTTTTTCTTTAAATTAATTATAAATAAACAAAGGTAGGGTGATCTTTGCCTACCTTTTTTATACTATAATTAAGGTAGCGCGCCAACGCTACCTATTAACCTAAGTTAAGGATAATATAACATGAAAACAGTAACAGAAAACGACCTTAAAAAAGTAGAAGAAAAAATTGATAAATTATCAGATAAAATTGACAAAATAACTGAAATAATTAATCAATTAGCAATTAGTCAAGTTGAAACTAAAAACGAGTTAAAGGGTGAGATTAGAATCTTAAATGAAACAGTCAAAGGAATTAATACCAGATTAGACAGTCAAGATAAAGCGATTCAAAAAATCCCCGATTTAGCTGAAAAGGTAGGAGAATTGAAAAACTGGAAACAAATAGCCATCATTGTTTTTACAGCCACAGTAACAAGTATTGCTTGGATTCTTAGAGACGGAAAAATTTAAGATTTCCCCATAATTTGTCATCATAAAGTTAGGAAATTAACCATTTAATTCCTAACTTTATAGTTTGCTTAATTAGTTAATTCAGAATTGAACTCATTAAAGGATTTTAACTTCAGCTCTTCTGATTTATCTCTAGGTAACAAGTCAAAAACTTCCCTAAAAACGTCGTCAAGTTGCTCATATTTAACTTGTCCTTGTTCGTTAAAAACAACCTTACCTTCCTGATCTAAAATGACAGCTTGAGGTACAATTCCTTGATAATAATAACCCAATTCTGTAGGCTCATATTTGTCTTTTACAGGGAGAGAATCCACACTTACAGGAATAAAATTAGCTACCCTACCGTAGGGATTTTGCAGATTGGATACAACAAGAGCAAATTGCTTACAATCGCTGCTATCATCAAGGTAATATACCAAAAAAGTTGGCATTTTTCGTTCCAAAGATTGCTCAAGACCAAAACGAGGAGGAACTAAAGAACCATTACCCGCATAAACTACAAACATATTACCATCATAGCGATCGTCATTAAGTCCAGCTAACGCGGAATTATTAAACAGTAATACACTGGATAATACTGTAATTATCAACCATAAACACAATTTTCTAAACATCTTTAAACATTTATACCATTTACACACTAAGCGGTAATAATAACATTTTTAGAGGTAATTTAAGCGAAAATAACAGTCAGTTATCAGTAATTAGTTATTTTAAAAGGTCATCTCTAGGAATTTCTTTAAATTTATCCCTACACAAAAATATTCCCAGAAATCTTTAATCCTGACGAAGGAAAGATCACCGCAGATGATTTTTAACCAATCAATTAAAACAAAAAGATTGCCCTAATTGAAAAATCAAACTTTGTTTTCTCTTTTAAGATAAAATGGGTTTAGCCGTAATCTCTATCAATAATTAGGTAACAAGCTTCAATGTTGTTTTTTTCAAATAAAAGTATCGAGAACTTTTCACAATACCCATCACAGGGCTTCCCACTTACGTTTGTATTACGTTTTGTAACAAATTTAACTAAATTAAGGCTAAAAGAAAAATAATCGTTTATACTAAAAACAGTAAAAACAAGTTGTTCGCTTGACTGAGGCAAGTTTTAAAACAATTTCAAAAAACAACAATTTTAAAAAACAACAATTTTAAAAAACAACAATTTAACAAAACAACAATTTAACAAAACATTAGTAACAATTTAATAAGGAGGCATCATGAGTATAAAACAGAGAGCCGAGGCAACTGCCAAAAATATCGAAGGTAAAGTTCAAGAAACCATGGGCAATGTAACTGGAGATCCTAAAGCTCAAGCCGAGGGCCAAGAAAAACAGGTCGAAGCAAAAGTTCGTCACACGATGGAAGATGTGAAAGATGAAGTTAAAAAAGCAGTGGACTAAAATACTTCTCTTAAAAGCGATCGCCATTTAGATACTTGGTGAAGTAATTATATCAGTTGCTTCACGAAGATTTAAACGAGGGCCAACGCCCTTTTTACTCAAAAATAACTTCAAAGTTATCAACTTGATTTTTAAACTGGGTAGGGTCTCCCTCCCCCTCAGTTGCCAGTTATCAGTTAATAATTGATAACTGTTAACTGAAATGACTGAGGCCAAGTAGTTCTAAACAATTCAAGCAAAATTTAAGAAAAATCAAATAAGGAAGCATTATGAGTTTAAAAGATAGAGCTGAGGCAACCGCCAAAAATATTGAAGGTAAAGTCCAAGAAGTCCTAGGCGATTTGACAGGGGATACTAAAGCTCAAGTCGAGGGCCAAGAAAAACAGGCCGAGGCAAGAGTTCGTCACACTATCGAAAATGTGAAAGATGAAGTAAAAAAAATAATTGACTAATTGTATCATAACAAAGAACCATGACTGTTGAGACAAGCTTAAAACTTTTCCTCAATAAATGATTCTTTCGAGAAAAGTAGGCCACTGGTAAAAGGTTGGGTAAATAAACACTGACCTGATGTGGGGCTTATCAAGCTAGGGAGCTATCTCTCGCTAAGTTTACCCTGTCAAAAAGCAGAATAAATATGGCCATTAACAAATTTAACTAACAAAAAAACCTAAATTTAGGAGAAAAAACAAGGATATTCAAACAAGATTTAAAAACAAAAGATCTAAATAGAAGATCAAAATTATGAACACAAAAGATAGCAAAAATTCCACTTGGGTCATCCATCGGGAATATAAAGATGCGATCGGGAATCTCTATACTGAGTATAAAGATACTCAAGGGAATATCCACATCTATAAAAATGGCTCTCTCGATAGTCAATTGGCCGAGGAGTATAGGCAAGATGTGCGTTTAGATCGTGCTGACAAAAACACATCTAAAGGACTACTAATTGGTGTAATTATCACCTGTGTAGTGGGACTGACGGCCGGTACAATCTACTTTTTGACAACCCTGAACAACCCTGAACCTGTATCGGTAATAAATACAACTTATAAAACCACTCCAGCACCTACTCCTGAGCGGGTTACGATTGTAGAGAAACCTATTGTCACCATTGTGCCAGTTCCCCAAGCTGAGACACCGGATTCCACGGTGAATATCACGGCCAATCCGTCTGCATCGAATCCATCCTCTAAACAAGAGAATGTGAATACGGTTAAACCCTCTGAAAAATCCAGTGTCTCAGCTCCAAAACCGATAGTCGTAACACCTAAGGAGAATGTGACCACTCCCACCCCGACTAAAACGGATAGCGAGATCAAAACTGAAATTATGAAGCAGTTTCAAAATAACCTAGCTAACCATAAATTGACGGTTGAGGTGAAAAATGGTCAAGTGACTATATCCGGTACTGTCGCAACACCAGAGCAACTGGAACAGATTCGACCTTTGCTAAAGTCCATCCAAGGGATTAAAAAGACCGATGTCACCGCCATGGTCACCCCGAAAGTTAATGACACTATCGAAAATGTGAAAGATGAAGTCAAGAAAGTTATTGACTGACAGGTCGCTGTTAATGGTGATCATCATAATTAGCACATTGAAAAAATCTGGCTAACAAATTTAACCAATAAAAAATTAATAATTTTTTAGGAGAAAACCATGATTTACAAAAAATTTGCCGTTGGTACATTTTCGAGTTATCAAGCAACTGAACTGGCTCTGCATGAATTAAAAGACAATAACTTTGTGATGGATCAAGTTTCCGTCGTCGGCCGTGACATTGAGAATTATACAGAAGTTACCGGAGCTAATACCAGTAATACCCTTGCCGATATCAGTAACGAGAATAATGTACAGATTAAGGACAATAAAGCTGGGGAAAAAGCTGCCGATGGAGCTATGGCTGGTATCACTTTAGGGGGTTTCACTGGTTTATTAGTTGGTCTGGGGGCTTTAGCGATCCCTGGTGTCGGGCCAGTGATGCTGGCCGGTGCGGCGGCCACGGCTTTAGTTTCCACTATTTCTGGCGGAGTTATCGGTGGTATCGCCGGTAGTTTGGCCGGTGGACTGGTGGGGTTAGGTATCCCTGGAGATCGGGCTAAAGTCTATAGCGATCGCCTGGCTCAGGGGGATTATCTAGTCATTGTCGAAGGGTCAGAAGATGAGCTCACCTTGGCAGAGTCAATTTTCAATCATCATGGTATTCAGGAATGGCAAACCTATGATGTCCCGAAGGAATCAGTGCCGACGGAGACAAAAAAAGTTTCTGCTTATGAGCTACGGAATTAGAAAATTGAGGTCTGAGTTGATCCGAATAACGACTTAACTACGGTTAAGGAGGAGAACATGAATAAGATTTTTCGAATAAGTTGCACCTTGCCCTTACTGTTTAGCATCTTGTTGATGACAACAATATCGGCTTGCAGCGACTTTAAAACGGCATCGGATGCTCCCAATTCCACAGATAAAAATGGGGAAGTTTCGACAGCAGAAAATCGTAAAACTACCCAAGATGATGCTGAAAGTGAAACTCGCCGAGAGCAGCTAGATGATGATATCCGAGCGCGAGAGCAGCGCAATAATATGGGAGGCGATCCCCAAGAACGTACTGAGGGAGATTTGGCTAGTGAAGTGCGTAGTAAGCTAGAGGCTAATATTCCCGGTGGTAAGCTCACGGTGGCCGCTGAAAATGATCAGGTTACGGTATCCGGGGTGGTAAAAACACAGGAGCAACTCGATAAAATTAAACCATTGGCCATGGAAATTAAAGGCGTTAAGACCGTTATGGTAAAAGCTGTCGTGAAGCCATAAAACTATTTCCTGTTAATAACTAAGGGTTTCCCAAGGCCGATCAGAACTATCTCAGCATTATAAGTCAATTCAAAATCAAGGTTATTTCATGGAAATTAATTCAACAAGTGAGTTCTTTTACCAATTACTACGCTTAAAGAAGCAAGTTCCACCCCTGATAATGAAATAATCTAGTTTCGCATTCATGTTTAATTGATCTATTAAATTCTTTTTTGGAGTTCAAAAAAATGATTTCACTTCAACCCATTCGTAAATTTTTTCACACCATGATTTTAACCATCATGCTTGCCATTACCATCGCTTTTGATTTTGGCATCGCCAATAGTTGGGCTGCTACCACAGCCCCGGCACACATGGCAACCATGAATCGAGTCGAAGCATTTACGAAAAATGTTGAGGGCAAGGTTCAAGAAGCGATCGGTAATATAACCGGAGAGCCCCAAGAGCAGACCATTGAAGAACCCAATCAATTTAAAGCTGAAACTTTAGAAGGGATGGATAACAGCATTCAGAATCCCAACTATAAACCTAGTGAAAAAACTAAGCAAGCCCAAAAAGAAGACCGTGAGGCTATAAAAGATATCGAAAGTGGAGTTCGTGATACCTTCAACTGGGAATCACCGACTAAATAGCATCATCAAAAACTAGAGTGCTTTAAGGCTACTTTGAAGGCTTAAATCAGATACGCTGATATCTGAGATTTTATAGGCAATACTTTTTCCTTAAAGTTGGCCTAGTCATTAACCAATTAATTATCCCTATTTCATTAATCTATTAAATTCTTTTTTGGAGTTCAAAAAAATGATTTCACTTCAACCCATTCGTAAATTTTTTCTCACCATGATTTTAACCATCATGCTTGCCATTACTATCGCTTTTGATTTTGGCACAGCCAATAGTTGGGCAGCTACCACAGCCCCTGCGGCACACATTGCAACCATGAATCGAGGTTCAGCCTTTAGTAAAAATGTTGAAGGCAAGGTTCAAGAAGCGATCGGTAACATTACTGGTGATCCCCAAGATCAGATCATGGGAAAAGCCAAACAAGTCGAAAGTCAAGTTCGTAATGCGGCCGAAGATGTAAAAGACAATGTTGAGTTACAAGGAAGAACAAAAGCTGTTACCAAAAACATGGAAGGTAAAGCTCAAGAGGCGATCGGAAATATGACGGGTAATCGCAAAGATCAAGTTGTTGGCAAAGCTAAACAAGTCGAAAGTCAAGCTCGCAATGCAGTCGAAGATGTGAAAGACAGTGTTCGAGATCAGCTCAATTAAAAACAAATTAAACAAAAACTGATTTTAAAAAAAACATTTAAACATCCACTTTTGTGGATGTCACCATTTTTTACCAGCGACTGAATTTTGATCACTTTTATCTCAAATTAAGGAGGGAATTATGTTAGATTTCGCTTGGACGATCCTTGTTGTGCTTTTGATTCTCTGGTTATTAGGATTCTCCTTTAACATTGGCGGTAGCTTAATCCACCTGCTTTTAGTTTTAATCTTAATTGGCATTGTTTACAACTTATTTATACGGGGACGGTAATTTATTCATACTCCTCTCAGAGGAGTATGAACAATTAGCACTGTTTTGTCTAATTGCTTTCCAAACTGTAGATTTTTTATCTGTTAACCATGAATTAAAGCTAACAGTTTTTTTATTTTCTCTTTTTAATATTTATAAACAAATCATAATTATTATCTAATTTTCCCTTTTTAAGGGATAATACCATTATAATTTATCCTTCTGCTGTGTAGGGGTTAACGGCCGTTAACCCCTACTGTTAACTGATAACTGATAACTAAAATGACCATTAGATTGGCAAAGCAAGACGATTTACCCGCCATTGTCAATATTTATAACTCTACCATTGCCTCGCGCCTAGTCACCGCCGATTTAACTCCCGTTTCGGTGGAATCTCGCTTAAATTGGTTTTTAGCACATAATCCAGAAACTCGTCCAATTTTTGTTAAGATACATAATAATCAAGTAATTGCTTGGTTAAGTTTTCAGGATTTTTATGGCCGTTTAGCATATCAATATACCGCCGAAATTAGTCTTTATGTTGATGGTAATTTTCGTGGTCAAAAAATTGGCTCTCAAATGTTAGAAGAGGGTCTAAACAACTGTCCAAAATTAAAAATTAAAACAGTGTTAGGTTTTATTTTTGGTCATAATCAACCGAGTTTAAACCTATTTAAAAAGTTCGGTTTTGAAACTTGGGGACATTTTCCTAAAATAGCAGAACTTGATCACATAGACAGGGATTTAATTATTTTAGGTAAAAAAATTTATGGATGAAAAAAAAACGTGGTTTTCAGTGCTGTTACAATGGGAATATTCGGTAATTCCTTCAATTTTGTCCAAGGTGATATTTTGCGCTTTATTTGGGCAATTAATTTCGATTTTATACTACTTTAAATTCCCCGTTTCGTTACCAATTTTAAGTACTTTAGTTCCTAGTATTGTCTTAGGTTTATTATTAGTTTTTAGGACAAATACTGCTTATGAACGATTTTGGGAAGGAAGAAAAATTTGGGGCACTTTGGTTAATACGGTGCGAAATTTATCTCGTACAATTTGGGTAACAGTTATTGAAAACACTCCTGAAGATAGAGACGAAAAAATTAAAGTTTTGCGTTTATTAGTCGCTTTTGCTGTAGCAACCAAGTTACATTTAAGAACTGAAATTCTTAACGAAGACTTAAACAAATTAATGCCAGAAGAATGGTTTAAAAAACTTGAAAACATGAATCATCCTCCCTTAGAAATTGCTTTTTGGATTGGTGATTATTTGCAGAAACAATCGGAAAAAAATTACCTTAATAATTATCAATTAATTGCCATGGTAAAGTTATTAGATACCATGGTAGATTGTTTAGGAGGTTGTGAAAGGATTTTAAGGACTCCGATTCCGTTGGCTTATTCCATTCATATAAAGCAATTAATCTTAATCTATTGTCTAACTTTACCGTTTCAAATTGTTAATCAATTAGGTTGGTGGACTGGTATTTTAGTTGGTACAATTAGCTTTACAATTTTTGGTATTGAGGCCATCGGAATTGAAATTGAAAATCCTTTTGGCCATGACCCCAATGACTTGCCTTTAGATGCAATTTGCCAAACAATGGAACGTAATATTAATGATTTAATTAGTCTTCCTCCTACTGTTAAACATTGGAATAATAGTTGACAATATAATTTCTAAGGTGGCATTTTTTGAAATATTAATTATTATGTTTTAAATATAGCACTTGCCAAATTTATGAGGACTCTTTTCCCCCTCTCCCTTTGGGATGAGGGGGGTAGGGGGGTGAGGGGTTGTATCTCATTTAATCTGAAAATGCTATATTTAATCAAAAATGTCCACCCTCCTCTTTAGGTTAATTCTAAAATAATTTCGGGGTGTATAAATTGATAACCTTGATCCTTTATTTTCTGATTTGATAAACGAGTATTGTAGGGATACATTTGAGAATCTGAGGTATTCCAGTTAACTTCTGGTAAATTATGAATTCTACACAGTTTTTCTAATATTTCCTTTCTTTGCATTGGTGTATCATGAACTAAGTTATAAATACCTTCTAATTGTTCGTTTTTGGCAAAGTCTAAACCGTTCACAATATCATCTAAATGTGTCCAGTTGCTGTAATCTTCGCCGTTGCCATTTTGAGTCGTACCGGCCCAACTTTGAAATATTCTTAAAATTGTTCGACCTGGTCCATAAATTCCTCCTAGACGTAAAATACAAACCTTGACATTTGGGTTATTTTGTGTTAATAAAACCTGCTCAGTTTCTAATAATATTTGACTATTTTCATTGGTAGGAGCAGGAGTCGCAGTTTCATCTGTCCAAACTCCTTTTTGATCTCCTAAAATTGAGTAACTTCCGGTATAAATTAACTGTTTTACTGTCGAATTATTCGCTAAAACTTTGGTTAAATTTTGTGCAGTTTCTAAATAAGTTTCCCTGTAACTATTGCGATTTTTTGCCCCAATACATAACAGAATCACGTCTTGATTTTCACACACTTGATTAAGGGATTCTAAATCATTTCCTGTCATCACGATTACTTGATTGGCAATATTTTCAAGGGAGGCTTTTTTTTCAGGAGTAGTGGTAGTAACTGTTAGAAAATGACCCTTTTTTTGCCACAAACGTGCCACAGATTGACCAACGTAACCACAACCAATGATTGCAATTTTCATCTTAAAAAACTATTAACATTTAACGATAATTATTATATAATAATTTTGAACAATTATAGCATTTTTACTTGATATTTTACCTCTTTTTCCCCCTCTCCCTTTGGTTGGTGGGGGTGAGGGGGTGAGGGATATATAACACTTATCAGAAAATGCGATAACCTAATTAAAACCTTATTAAAGATGACAAAAATTTGGCAACAAGAAAAAATAGTTAACTGGTGTCAGCTAATTTTAAATAGTTATGAGCAACTTTTAGGTAAACAATTAATTCCGAGAAATGGGAATAAAATTGACGAATCACAAACTTTATTTTTAGCATCTTTTGTGGTGGTATCCCATGGTACAGAAACTCCTCCAATTTTTAATTATGCTAATCTTACTGCTCAAAATTTATGGGAAATGAATTGGGAGCAAATCACCCAACTTCCTTCCCGAGAATCTGCTATCCCTGACGTAAGAGAAGTTAGGGAAAAAATGTTACAGGAAGTGAAAGATAAGGGCTATATTGAGAATTTTCAGGGAATTAGAATTTCTAAATCAGGTAAACTTTTTAGGATTGAAAATGTCACAGTTTGGAATGTAATAGATAATGAAAATAACTATTGTGGACAAGCCGCAACTTATCCCCAATGGACATTTTTAAAAAGTTAAGATTCTGGTTCAGATTGAGGTATTAAATAACTTAACCATTCAATTTTATTCCCTGAATCTGTGATTTTTTTTCTTAATAAACGCCATGTTTTTCCCTCAGTTTGTCTTTGTAAATATATCTCAAAAGGATCATTTTTTAACTTAACTTTTTGACGAGAAAACTTCATGGTTAAATTATATGTACCTACTAAATGATAAGCTGGTAATTCCGCAATAAAAATTGGCTCTAATTTGTTAACATTAATATTACTAATAGTTAACTTTGGCGTAGTTAACTCAAGTTGTTGACTGAGACTGCTGCTGGTTTGTTGTAATTGCAGGGCGATCGCCTTTTCAACAATGTCCCCACTGGGGGCTAATTCCGTCGGGGGAGTGGTTGTACCACAGGCCGTTAGTAGTATAATAAAAATTGCGGCTAAAATTCCTTGAACTAATTTTTTATTCATTTCGCAAGTCAAAATAAGTATCAATTAATAATCTCAAATTATGACATCTTTACCACCAAATTTAAAACGTATAGTCGATAAATTTAAAAGACATACTAATCCGAAACAACGTTATGAACAACTCCTCTGGTATGGAAAAAAATTGTCAGAATTACCAGAAGAAGTAAAAATTCCCGAAAATAAAGTTCATGGTTGTGTGTCTCAAGTATATATTATTGCTCAATTAAATGAGGATAAAATTATTTATCAAGGGGACTCAGATGCCCAATTAGTAAAGGGATTAGTTGCCTTATTAATTGAGGGTTTAAATGGCTTAACTCCGGCGGAAATTTTACAAGTTACTCCCGATTTTATCCAAGAAACTGGTTTAGATGTCAGTTTAACTCCTTCTCGTGCCAATGGTTTTTATAATATTTTTCAATTAATGAAAAAAAAGGCGTTACAATTAACAATGGATAATTAACAATTAATAATTATCAATTATTAACTGAAAGATTGGGGAGACAAATTAAACCGTCTTCCTCGATGCTAATTAAGCCCATTTGGCGCAATTTTCCCATTAAACGGGTGACTGTGACGCGGGTTGAACCAATCGCCGAGCCAATTTGAGCGTGAGTTAAGGGATAGGGGAGACGATAACCATGGTTGTAAGGTGCTCCATATTCCTCAATTAAAAGAGTAAGAAAACCAAAAAGGCGATCGATGGTATGTTTTTGGCCTAACACACTTAACCAAAGTAATTTCCGCTGATGTTGACGACGAAAAGCTTCAAAAACTTCGCCTTTAAAATGAGGCCAATTATCAATATCCTGCCAATATAACCAAATAACAGATGTATTATCAACATGAGAGTATGCTTGAATATTATAGGGAGCTTTAACGACAATTTCAAAGGGTTCTCCACCCACCATAAAACCTAAAAAAGCTTCATCTTTTTCGTTTTCGGAGTTAGAAATTACGGTATTTTTATTATATTTATTGAGAGGACTTTCTTGGGTTTCTCCTACTATTCTTACTGCTCCTTTTTCCACTAAATATAATAAACCAGGACGAGTGGGGATACGTTCATCTTTGTTAAAATTGCGTTCGCGATAGTGGTCTTTTCCCCATTTCAAAATTACTTGCCAAGTTAAAAAAGGTCGAGAGGTTTCTAAAGCTAAGTTTGATGTTTCCATATTTAAAAATTAGAAAATAAAAGTTATACTTAAATATTATACACTGTCTCATGTATCAAAAAATACCTGCTTTTCTTGGTTTAAATGGCATTTATCTTCAGGAATTAATCGAAGCTAAGTTAAGGAGCATCGGAACTTTAGCCGATTCTGAGACCTTATCAGAGATACGGTTATCTCAGTGTAAAAATTATACCAATGTAACTTATCGTAGTGCGATCGCCCTTTATTTGGCGAGTAAAACAAGTTTAAAATCCGTAGAAATTGCCCATAATTTGGTGACTGAACTAACTAAATTACCTGGTGAAAAAGCACCAAATTTAGATATTACTATTTCTGTGTTACCATCAGGAATGATTGAGTTTATGATCGAAAATATTGATATTTATTTAGATATTGTAGCGAAAAAAATCTTTGAAAATCAAGGAAAAAAGACAAGTAAAAATATAGAAAATAATGAGACATTTTTAATTAAGTTAACCTTAAATCGTTGTTATTCCTTACTAAATTTAGGTCAAGAGCAGCAATTAATTAAACTAAAAAATAGTGAGTATAATCTGATGACTTTATGCTGGATAAAACCAGAAGAAAATCACTATTCTTTATTATTTAAGCAGGAAGAAAAAAATTTAATTAGTGAAATAATAACAGTTATTGATAACTGGAAAGACCAAAAAAAATCTCTCAAATTAGGGAGAAAATTAAGTGAAATATTCTGGGAATTTGAAAGATATTGTCGCATTTTTGGTTCTGTAAAACAGGAAAATTTGCCTTTAGCTCAAGCTAGATTACGATTAGTTTATTTAACCTACTTATTACTCCAGCAATTATAGCATTTTTTTTGATATTTGGCCTCTTTTTCCTCCTCTCCCTTTGGGATGAGGGGGTGAGGGGTATATAATACTTAATCAGAAAATGCTAGATCAGAATTAATTTGATAATATAAATTAAGCTAATAAAATTAATCATTTTATGAAGGGCAAAAATCCTGAATATTTTCACAATACTGATAAAATTAAACAAAAATAGTTAATAAGAGTAAATGGTTTAAAATACCTTGATTATATGACGATCTTTCAACCTTCTTCTGGCAAAAAACAAAAATCAAATGTCCGTAAACAAGATAACAAAAGAGAACTAAGCGTTGGTAACCAATATCAATCGGTGTTTATCATGCTGTTAGTAAGTTTATTTTTGTTTGGTGGTATGGGTACGCGTTTGGCTTATCTACAACTCTTAAATGGTAAAAAATATTTACAACAAGCTGATGATAACCGCATTCGAATTATTCCAAAACCACCAGTCCGAGGAAATATTTTCGATCGCCATGGTAAAGTATTAGCAAGCACACGTTTATCTTATTCGGCCTTTATTTGGCCGATTGCCCAGAAAAAAGAAACGTGGCCAACAACCCTACGTCGTTTATCTGAAATTTTAGGCATACCAGAAACCGAAATACAGCGCACCGTGGAACAAGCAGGCTACACTTCTTCCACCATCGTGAGAATAGCGCGAAACCTTACCCCTGAGCAAATGACCGCCATTGAAGAATATCACCAAGAATTGGATGGGGTTAAAATCGACATCGATTCTTTGCGCTACTATCCCCACAAAGAAATGGCCTCCCACGTTTTGGGCTATACCAGAGAAATTGATGCGGAAACCTTAAAAGAGAAAAAAGCCGAAGGCTATCGCATGGGTGATATTATCGGCAAAATGGGTGTGGAATCAGCTTTCGAGTCACAACTGCGGGGAGAATGGGGAGGTCAACAAGTCGAAGTTAACGGAGCGGGAAAAACCGTGCGACTATTAGAAGAAATCCAACCCAAAGCGGGTAATGATGTCACCCTCACCCTTGATTTAGAATTACAAAAAGCCGCCGAAGCAGCATTAGGCGATAAATTGGGGGCTATTGTTGCCCTAGATCCCAGAGATGGCGGCGTATTGGCCATGGTCAGCAACCCCAAATTTGATCCTAACGTCTTTTCCGGACGAGTCACTCCCGACATTTGGAAAAAATTACAGGCCAAAGGCGATCCTTTTATCAATAGAGCGATGCGGGGATTTCCACCAGCTTCCACGTTTAAAATCGTCACAGCTACCGCTGGAATGGAAACGGGCAAATTCCCCCCGAATGTCATTTTAAGGACTTCCGCATACATTGCCGTGGCTGGAGTGAGATTCCATGACTGGAATAGAGCCGGTTTCGGACCAATTGGCCATGTGAGGGCCATGGCCATGAGTAGTAATACCTTTTTTGGTCAAGTAGGACGAGGGGTACGCGGACCTGCTTTAATTGACTGGTCTCGTCGCTATGGTTTTGGCGAAAGAACCGGCATCGAATTACCAGATGAAGCAAAAGGCCTAATTGCCGATGGAGAATGGAAAAAACGAGTTTATAACTGGGACTGGTCAGAAGGAGATACCGTCAATATGTCCATTGGTCAAGGTTTCACCCAAGCTACACCTTTACAAATTGCGGTTATGTTTGCCGTTCCGGCCAATGGCGGTTATCGAGTAAAACCCCATTTATTGAAAGATAATCGAGACGCGAAGGAATGGAAACAATCCCTCAACCTGAAACCTAGCACCGTTGACACCCTAAGAAAAGGGCTGCGAGCAGTGGTGGATGGAGGAACTGGTAAAGCTTTAAACACCCCAACGTTACCGCCAGCTGCTGGCAAAAGTGGTACAGCAGAAGCACCTCCGAAACAGGTACACACTTGGTTTGGCGGTTTTGCTCCCTACGACAAACCCGAAATAGTCGTGGTGGCCTTTGGGGAACATTCCGGTGGTGGTGGTGGTTCTACTCAAGGACCAAAAGTCCGTCAAGTTATGGAGGTTTATTTCAAGAAAAAACCCGCCAAATAAATAGGTTAGTTTTGGCGATCGCCAAAACTAACCTACACAGCATCATCCTTGCATTTTGTCAAGCCATGTTTTTAACTTCAATTTAAGCCTTTACCGCTCGTTAAAAACTAGAGAAATCTAATAAGAGCGCGTTTTGAATAGAAATCTGCACTTGTCACATCTCCATTCAAGAGATATACTCTGTCTGTAGAAACCAAATTTTTGAATAATCGCAAGAATTATGATGAAATATCATCCTATTTGTCCAAAATTGGTAGTAATGGCTACACTAGGATTCTCTGTCTGCTCCCTTCCGGTTTCAGCTGCTGTTTTTAACGGAAATGGAAGCAATGGCTTTGGTGGGGCGATCGGACAAGGCAGCTTGACCCTTTCCGACGATGGCTCAACTGTTTCTGGTACTCTAACACGGGGTAGCGGCAACTTCAACGATGCCTTAGTGATTTATATCGATTCCGTGAGTGGTGGCTTTGCAAATACGTCAGGTTTTTCCGATAGCGCCGATGGGTTGCGGAAGGCAATTTCTGGATTTGATGGTTCACAGCGCAGTACAATGACCTTTGATGCCAATTTCAGCCCTGATTTCGTTATTGCTCTCGGACCAACAAGCGATAACTTTGGGGGTCTTTGGTCATTGGCAACAGGAGGGGCTAACAGCCTTGGTTTCTTGACCTCAGTTAACTTGACTCCATTAGCCAACAGTACAGCCACTAACTACTCTTTTTCCTTCGATTTAGCTAATATTGGCTTAACACCGGGATCGGGTCAAGCTTTTACGCTGTTTGGCACTTATATTGCCAACAGCGCTTTTCGCTCTAATGAAGCCTTGGCGGGGAATGTGACTGGAACCCAAGGATATAATTCTTTTACACAAAACGGATTTGCTACTTATACAACCCAAACTGTTCCCGAATCGTCTAGTCTTTTAGGATTATGTATAGCCTTTGGCATCGGTATTGCTGTCAGTAAAGGCAATCTTCAATAATAGGGGAAAACGCCAAACAAAAAAATACAGACTAAATTGTATAATTAGTCTGCAAGGATTGTATGATCGGTTTTGGATTGCGTTTTCTCAATTAGCGGGTGGTTAGTTTTGGGTTAACCGTAACCGCTAGAGAAGACTATTAATCAGAGATATTAGATAGTACCATTCTCATGTTTTTTGTCCCTTGAGTTTCTCCCCTAACAGTCATGGTATTACCTTGCAAAAAGCCATTTAACCATTCCTGTGCATTCGTATTGGGTTGGAAAGTCACTAAAACATCACTTCCGCTACAGGGTTGATCTTCATTCGTGACACCACAAATAACAGGTAGGCCTCCACTTTCCCCTGTTTTCAGATAATCTAATTTATTTTCATAATAAGCCCTTTGAAAACGTCCCGAAACTGTTTGACAACGTTCTTTTGGTGTCATTGACCACTTAAATTTCGGGTCCTCTTTCCATTCGATTAAAGTGATTTCCTGTTTATTAACTACGTTACGGGCCATGGTTTTCGGCGTTTCGCCCGTTGCGTCACAATAAAAATGGGAAGCTCCCGCATAGCGATCGTTGTTATTATAAGCACTCTCCGTGGGGACTGGATTTGAACCGCTTTCATAGGGACTGTTGCTAGAAGGTGTATTCAAGGCGATCGCCTCAGTTCGTGGTAGATATGGAGCTAAAGCAATAAATGTATTGATGGGAATACCAGCATTAAAAGCGGCTTTACCTTGGACTTGTTCACCCCGACCATGAATAGCAACAACAGCGCCGTTTTCATCAAAAACAGGACCACCACTCATTCCCTTTTGGGTAACAGCATTGTATAACCAGTCATAGCCATTGGGGCGTTGACCCTTAGGATTATTCAATTCTCCCGAAGAATAGACAAAAGGCCGTTGTTCGGCTTGTTGATTATCATCTAAATAGGGATAACCAAAAATAGCAATACTATAACCAAAACCTGCTTGATTGGAATCTCCTAAATTGGCGGTAGGATAAACATCCGTAGTTTTAAAAGTAATGACAGCTAAATCAGGGTCTTTGCTTTTATTTTTTAGATAATGATCCACACTCATTACCTCATAAGTATCACCAGTATGGGTTTTAACCTGATATTTTACACCCGCATTTTGCACCACATGATTAGCAGTTAAAACCGTGTAAATTGTGCCACCTGGTGCCGCTTTTTGATTAATAATAACACCAGAACCACCACCAGAAATGGAATTAATTTGTACCGTTACAGGAATAGCACTTTGAGCAATTTGACTTTTACTTTTGGCCAAAGCAACTTCAGGAAGCGTGATTAATCCAGTAAGGGAGATAATTCCAGCTACGATAACCGAAGATTTTAGCACAGGAAAATTATTGTTTTTCATAACTTGATACCAACATTCAATTTGCTTAATAAATTATACTGATCTCTACTACAGATGTAGTTAAAGGAATTACGGACAAATTTAACTATTTTCTAATAAATATTCTGCTCCTTTTAATTTAAGTTGGTCTCCGGCTAAAATTAGTTGGTCAATCTGGTCTTTAAGTTCTAAATAGGGTTGTCTTAAGTTAATTTTTTCTACTTGAATATTTTTTCTAGTGTGTGATCTCACACTACCGGCTAATTTTCGCTTACCAAATAAATCTAAACCAACGGAAATGATGCTATCAGGAGTTGATTGTGTTGCCTGTTGATTGATTTGTTTGATCATCAAATTAAGCTCTTTTTTAATGGCTTTTAACTGCTTTTGAATCAGGTTAATTTGTTTGATTTGCAGTTTCACCGATGGCGGATTATCCAATTTTAAGCTCAACAGTTGTTTTAATTGATTAATTTGTGCTTGTTTTTCGGCTAAATTCATTGTTTTTAGATTGATCGGGTTATCTTCTCTTTATCCTGATAGAATGCAAAAATTATGCAGTTTTCACTTAAAATTTTTTAACCTTGATTTATTCGGTGGGATAAAATAGATGAATCAATCGCCATTGACAAAAATAGTTGCCAATATTTGGCAGAAATATAGCCAAAATAAAACAGCAATCTTCGGAATAATCTGTTTATTAATAATAATAATTAGTCTGATTATCGGTCCGCTAATTTATCCTATGTCTATGGACAAAATTGATTTTAGTCAATCTACTTTATCCCCTAGTTGGCAACATCCTTTTGGCACAAATGACTTAGGTCAAGATCAATTGGCACGCATTTTAGTTGGTGGCCGTATTTCTTTAACTGTTGGTATTACTGCTATGTTGGTAGCCATTTTTTTAGGTACATTAATTGGGGCGATCGCCGGTTTTTATGGCGGAATAATTGACAGTTTATTAATGCGTTTGACCGACTTATTTCTCTCTTTACCTCAGTTACCATTACTATTATTAATAGTTTACTTATTTCGGGATACTCTGAAAAAAATTGCTGGTCCAGAAACTGGTATTTTTATTTTAATAGTCTTAGTAATTGGCAGTTTAAATTGGATGTCAGTAGCGAGATTAGTCAGAGCAAATTTCTTAAAATTAAGAGAAATGGAATTTGTCATGGCTGCACGTTCCATGGGAGCTAATCCTCTTAGAATAATTATTTATCATATTTTACCCAATATGTTAAATATTATTATTGTGGCGGCCACTTTATCCGTGGGTAATGCTATAATAACCGAGTCAACTTTAAGCTTTTTAGGGTTAGGTTTTCCCCCGGATGTTCCCACTTGGGGAAGAATGTTATTTGATGCACAAAATTATCTAACTTCTGCTCCTTATATGGCAATTTTCCCCGGTTTAGCTATCTTTTTAACGGTCCTTAGTTTTAATTATATTGGTGATGGACTTCGGGATGCACTTGACCCCAAAAATTAATATTTAACCAAAAAATATTAGGTTTTTTTACAAAAATACAATTTTACTCCAATTTATTTTTTTATGTTAAATAAAATTCCTTTTGTCGATTTATCCTATCAGCATAATCCCCTAGAAAATGAGTTTAAAACTGCGATTAATTCTGTCATTTATCGGGGAGATTTTGTCTTAGGTCAAGCGGTAACTGAGTTTGAAGCTGCTTTTAGTTCAGTATCAGGAGTTAGCTATGGTGTCGGAGTAGCAAGCGGTACAGAGGGGATTGCCATGGGGCTTCAAGCTTGTGGCATCGGTCAAAATGACGAGGTAATTGTTCCTAGTAATACCTTTATTGCTACTATTATTGGTATCTTAAAAGCAGGAGCAAAACCAATTTTAGTAGATTGTGATTTGGAGACAGCTTTAATCGATTTATCGGCGATAAATCAGGTTATTACTAATAAAACTAAGGCGATTTTACCCGTTCATTTATATGGTCAAATGGTTTCGCCAACGGAATTATTAAACCTCGCCAAAAAACATAATTTATTAATCTTTGAAGATGCGGCACAAGCGCATTTAGCACATCGGGACAATTACATAGCTGGAAGTGTGGGAATTGCTTCAGCTTTTAGTTTTTATCCCAGTAAAAATTTAGGAGCATTTGGTAATGGTGGAATGGTTCTTACTAATAGTGAAAAAATAGCGCAACAAGTTAAAACCTTGAGAAATTATGGTGCTCCTCAAAAATATTTACACACAGAATTAGGTACAAATAGCCGTTTAGATAGCATACAAGCAGCAATTTTAAACGTAAAATTACCCCATTTAACTAACTGGAATAACCTGAGAAATAAAGCAGGAAAATTCTATGATTTAGGTTTACAGGAGTTAGAAAATAATGGCATAATTCCCTTAAAAAATTTAGCCAATGAAGGTCATGTTTATCATTTATATGTGATCAGAATTACTGAAAATTGTCCTCTGACAAGAGATGAATTACAAAATAAATTAGCCCAAACCGGTATTCAAACCGGTATTCATTATCCCTTACCCTGTCACCTACAACCCGCTTATAAATTTTTAGGCTATCATAAAGGTAATTTTCCCAATGCTGAATTATTGTCTGAACAAATTTTATCTTTACCCATGTATCCGGGTTTAGAGGAAAGTCAAATTGAATTCGTCGTTAAAACAATCAAGTCATTAGTAACTAAATAGGAATATAATGTCATGGAGCTTAAACAAAAATTACCGGTATTTATTGAGCAAAATTTATTTAATTTATTCATTCTAGGATTATTAACAATCCTCTATATTCCCGTAATTTCATTTTGGATTGATGGTTGGTTAAACAAGAGTATCAATATTGAACATGAATACTTCAGTTATGCTTTAATTGGGTTTCCTTTTGCAACTTATATTGTGTGGGAAAATCGTCAAAAATGGGAAGATTTAGCGGATAAATCTCATCCGGTGGGAATATCTTTATTAGTAATAGCTGCTATTTTCTATTTCACCGGAGTTAGGGAATTTGTCAATCTATCTTTTCCCTTTATGTTAACAGGAATTTGCCTGTGTTTAAAGGGAATTAAAGGTTTCAAATTACAGTTTTTTCCCTTATTATTAGTTTGGTTAGCTACACCAAATTCCTTTCCCTATTTATTAACACCTTATACCTTACCTTTGCAAAAATTCATTGCAAGTTGTGCAGGTTTTATCTTAATCCAATTAGGAATTGATGTCCAAGTGGAAGAAATTTATTTAACCATCGGGGGAAGATTGGTTGAAGTTGCGCCCTATTGTGCTGGTTTAAAGATGTTATTTACCAGTCTTTATGTCGCTTTAATTTTGTTATATTGGACGGACAATTTAAGCAGTTCTAAAAAAATTAGTCTCATGTTAATAGGAACAACCATGATTAGTGTAGTTGGTAATATTATTAGAAATACCCTCTTAACCTATTTTCATGGAGCGGGAAATGACTCAATGTTTGATTTAATCCATGACGGTTGGGGAGGAGATGTTTATTCAGCGATGATGTTAGGATTGGTAATGTTCTTAATGCAATTAATAGATCGATTAGATCAATTAACAATGGTCAATGAAGATTAAGTATCACTACCACTAAAAAAGTTTTTTAACCAGTTAAGTAATTTACTCAAATCTTGACTGGTAACTTTTAATAAAGAGAAAATACCGACAATAATTAAAATTGTCCCGAACAAAAAGTTATCATCGGATAAAATTAAACCCACTAACACAATAAAATAAGGAGAAACAATCCCGCTTATTTTTTCCACCAGATTTACTAATTCTGGTTTAGTTTCCGGTTCAATAATTTCGTTTTCAATTAAACCTGTTTCCTTGTTTTTAAGTAAGTCCTGTAATTCGCGATTTTCCGATTTATTGCTTTCTTTTGGTTGTTTACTAAACATGATTAAAAATATCTCTCAAGACTAAATTTTCTGAACTTGGTTATCAATAAATACTAGGATAAATGATAATTGATCGGAAAAAAAGAGGCTCTCCCAAATTATGGGTGTAAAATGTATAATTGGATACCATCTTTAAGATGGTGGGTTACGCTGCGAATCAAAACTTATTAGTTTTTCATCTAAATCAATCTCGCTGCTAACCCACCCTACCAAGTATAAGTATTTTTGATCACCGTAAGTACGGGAGGGTCAATTATCATTTAAGCAGCTTCTAAAGCAGCCATGGTTAAACCTTCCCTTCTCAATTGTTGGTGATAAAGTTCGGCCATTTCTTGGGGACCAACCCACACCATGGCTTGACCTTCATAATGTACTTGATTGGTCAAGTCCCAAGCCAGATCGCCGGTCATATTTGGAATATAAGTCATCAAACAACTAGAAACGTGTTGAAAAGTATTAAAATCGTCATTAAGCACAATCACTTTGTAATTAGGATAAGGCTTTTTAACGGTTTGCGAGGCTTTTTCACGGGTTTTAAGAGGAGAAATTGTCATAATTAATTATCTGTAAGTAATTTGGTGAAATATAATTAGGTAAACGATTTTTCCTCTTATTATAATTAAAACTACTCCCAATCATCAAAAATAATGCCAACCACTGAAGTAGAAAACCCCACCCCCCCCAAATCCGCCGAATACCTCAAGGAACTACCTGACGAGGTGGAAATGTCCTTTTTTGACCATCTTGACGAGTTACGACAAAGAATTTTTTATAGTTTAATTGGGGTGGCGATCGCCTGCATTGGTTGTTTCATCTTCGTTAAACCATTGGTTCAACTCCTAGAAAAACCTGCCGGAGCGGTCAAATTTTTACAATTAGCACCGGGGGAATTTTTCTTCGTATCCATCAAAGTCGCGGGTTATAGCGGTATCGTGTTAGCAAGTCCGTTCATCTTGTACCAAATTATTCAATTTGTTTTACCCGGACTTACTCGCCAAGAAAGACGTATCATCGGTCCAGTGGTACTCGGTTCAGGTATTTTATTTTTAGTGGGGTTAGGATTTGCGTATATTGCCCTAATTCCCGCCGCTTTAAACTTCTTTATTTCCTACGGTGGTGAAGTTGTGGAGCAAGCTTGGTCAATTGATCGCTACTTTGAATTTGTGTTATTACTAATGTTCAGTACGGGTTTAGCCTTTCAAATCCCCGTAATTCAGTTACTTTTAAGCCTAATCGGCATTATCAATTCCCAAATCATGTTAGCAGGTTGGCGCTATGTCGTGTTAGGAGCGGTGATTTTAGGGGCAGTGCTTACCCCTTCAACCGATCCTTTAACTCAATCACTGTTAGCAGGTGCTGTTTTAGGCCTCTATTTTGGTGGAATTGGCATGGTGAAAATACTAGGCAAATAATTGATAATTTTGTAGGGTGGGTTAGGTGCGAGATTAATTTTGAGGAAAAACCCACAATTGATAAATAGCACCGTAACCCACCATCTTGTCCCAAAATGCCGAGAGCAGAAATAAATTAGACAAATGAGCATTTTGTAGGGTGGGTTAGGTGCGAGATTAATTTTGAGGAAAAACCCACAATTGATAAATAGCACCGTAACCCACCATCTTCCCTAAATTTGTTTGATATTTTTTCATGACATCTAAGTATCGAAGGAAAATTAATTGCGAAAAATAAAGAAGGTTGGTTGTTGCGCTTTAGCGCTATCTAGTGCGCTAAAGCGCAACAACGAACTTTTACATTTAGATAATTAATTTTGCTTAGGTAATTATCTACTTATCAATTATTAAACAATCCACTCCGAAGATCTTTCTCCCAAATCCAAAGGAATACTGACTGCTTTACCAAGTCGGGGTTTTTCTTTAGTTTCCGCCAAATGGATTTTGACTTGTTCCACCACGCCCCAAGCATTCAAATAATTGCAAATATCCTCCAAATGCTGAAAATATTGGTCTTGGGAAAGGGGAAAAGACGCTTGTTCCAAGTATTTCCACATAACTTGGAAGAAAAGGCGATCCTTGAGCTTTTTCAGTTGAATATCGTAGGAATAACCCCATTTGTCTAACAAAATTTGATGTAATTGTGTTCCTGTCATTTTTCTGATTATGGTTAAGGTCCAAAAACTTGTAATATTTAAAATAAGTTGTAAACCTTTTAACAAAATGTCGCCGCGAATTTTCCTTCTAGGGACAAGGTAACGGGACAAAAAAGCTTTACAGAAGACTAAAAATCAAGAATACAATTAGAAGTTTAACTATGACTCAATTTTCTGGTTCTTCTGATGTCCCCGATATGGGTCGTCGCCAATTTATGAATTTGTTAACCTTTGGTACTGTTACAGGGGTTGCTCTGGGTGCTTTATATCCAGTGGTTAAGTATTTTATCCCTCCTTCTTCGGGTGCAGCAGGTGGTGGTGTAATCGCCAAAGACGCTGTCGGCAATGATGTTGTTGCTAGTCAATTCTTGGCCACCCATAAAGTGGGCGATCGCACCTTAGCACAAGGTCTCAAAGGTGATCCCACCTATCTGGTAGTCGAAGGCGAAAACACCATCGCTAGTTATGGTATTAACGCAGTTTGCACTCACTTAGGTTGCGTCGTTCCTTGGAATGGTAGCGAAAACAAATTTATTTGTCCTTGTCATGGTTCCCAATATGACGCAACGGGTAAAGTCGTTCGCGGACCTGCTCCTTTATCTTTGGCCCTAGCTCACGCAACTGTTACCGAAGATGACAAAGTTAGCTTTACGACTTGGACAGAAACCGATTTTCGTACCGATGAAAATCCTTGGTGGTCTTAATTGACCAAAGAAAGCGGTGTAAGGCCTCCTCTTTTCCAAGGAAAAAATAAGGAGAATAAGTCGTTTTTTCAAGTTTCCTCCGGTTTAGTGAGAGAGAATAACTGTTAACTGATAACTGATAACTGTTAACTGATAACTGTTAACTGTTAACTGATAACTGAAATGACCTCACAGACCCACAAACCTGTCCCCCAGATTAAGATTACCTTTGACTCAGATTATTACTATTTTTAACCAAGAGATGAGAACACCTTTGCAACAATTATCGAAAACTGTCCTCGTGGCGATCGCCACCGTGGTAGTTTTCCTCGGCACAGTTTTATCCTTACCCCAATCTGCTGCAGCTTATCCATTTTGGGCACAACAAACCGCTCCCGAAACTCCCAGAGAAGCAACCGGCCGCATTGTTTGCGCTAACTGTCACCTGGCCAAAAAACCTTCGGAAATCGAAATTCCCCAAGCAGTTTTACCGAATACGGTCTTTGAAGCTGTAGTAAAAATTCCTTACGACTTAAACAGTCAACAGCCCTTGGGCGATGGTTCTAAAGGCGGATTGAACGTGGGTGCAGTCTTAATGTTACCCGAAGGCTTCAAAATTGCTCCCGAAGACCGGATTCCCGAAGAAATGAAGGAAAAAACCGAAGGACTTTATTATCAAACCTATAAAGAAGGTATGGATAATGTGGTCATCGTTGGTCCTTTACCCGGTGAACAATATCAAGAAATTGTGTTCCCCGTACTCTCTCCCGATCCGGCCACCGATAAAAGTGTTCACTTCGGTAAATATTCCGTTCACCTAGGAGCAAACCGCGGTCGTGGTCAACTTTATCCCACAGGTGATCCTACCAATAATAACCTGTTCAAAGCTTCCGTCGCTGGTACAATTAGCCTAATTAGCCAAGATGAAGCTGGTGGTTATCAAGTTTCCCTCAACACTGGTGACAAGACCGTAGTTGAAAACATCCCCGCAGGACCTGAGTTAATCGTGGCCGAAGGCCAACAAGTTGCGGCTGGTGAAGCTTTAACCACCAATCCAAATGTGGGTGGTTTTGGTCAAAAAGACACGGAAGTTGTACTACAAAGTCCTGCCCGTGTTACCGGTTTAGTTCTGTTTATTGCTTTAATTATGCTTGCACAAATTTTCTTAGTTCTCAAGAAAAAACAAATCGAAAGAGTACAAGCAGCCGAAATGAATTTCTAATTGGATTCAAAATAATTTACATTTTACACAGGCATTTTTGCCTGTTTTTTTATTAACAGAAAGTGCTATAACGCTTGCTGTTAATTAATTTCAGAGCTTTTATTTCTATATTGTTTATTTGATTTAATAACATTTATTACTTTTAAAATTAAAGATTGGAGTGGGCATTGCAACGGGCTACAATCTGCAATTCGTCTAATGTAAAAGTTCGTTGTTGCGCTTTAGCGCTAAAAGTGCGCTAAAGCGCAACAACAAACCTTATTTATTTTCACCATTAATTTTGCTTAGGTACTTACTTCTTACTTCGTGAATGACCACATCCTCCTTAAGAGTAAAGTGTTATAGTACAAAAAACCTCAATTTATATACTTCTTACTTCTTACTTTTTACTTCTTACCATGGAAGGATCATTTCAACTGACCTTACAAATAATAATCGCAGTTTTTGCCGGTATTAGCGCGCAAGTCATTGGGCAATACCTCAAATTGCCCAGTATTGTTTTTTTACTATTATTGGGCATTGTTTTAGGTCAAGATGGCTTAGATTTACTACATCCCAGTGACTTGGGAATAGGATTAGAAGTCTTAGTGGCCTTATCTGTAGCGATTATTTTATTTGAAGGGGGGCTAAATTTAGAACTCAGAGATTTGGGCCAAGTGTCAGGAAGTCTGAGAAATTTAGTCACTTTGGGTACATTAATCACCTTAATTGGTGGTGGAATGGCAGCACATTGGTTAGGAGAATTTCCTTGGCCGATCGCTTTTTTGTACGCTTCCTTAGTGGTTGTCACCGGACCTACGGTAATTGGACCATTATTAAAACAAGTTTCAGTGGACAAAAAAGTAGCCACATTATTGGAAGGAGAAGGAGTTTTAATCGATCCTGTCGGCGCAATTTTAGCCGTGGTGGTCTTAGATACGATTATCAATGTGGATGCTGTACCTTTAGAAATAGTTACCGGTTTAGGATTTAGATTAGGAATTGGTGCAATAATCGGCGTTACCGGTGGTTGGTTAATGAGTTTCGGATTACAAAAAGCCACCTTTTTAGCGGAAGATTTGAAAAATTTAGTAGTTTTAGCGGGAGTTTGGGGATTATTTGGTTTATCCCAAAGTTTAATCAGCGAATCGGGATTAATGGCCACAGTGGTAGCCGGAATGGTGTTAAGAGCGTCATCTTTACCAGAGGAACGAATGTTATTACGTTTCAAAGGGCAATTAACCGTTCTTTGTGTCTCAGTTTTATTTATTTTACTCGCCGCGGATTTATCAATTCCCAGTGTTTTCGCATTAGGTTGGGGAAGTGTCGGCACAGTTTTAATGTTAATGTTGGTCATACGTCCCCTTAGTATTGCAGCTTGCACCATCAATAGTGACCTAAATTGGCGACAGAAATTATTTCTGGCCTGGATTGCTCCTAAAGGTATTGTTTCCGCTTCCATTGCGTCATTATTTGCCATTTTATTAACGGAAAAAGGCATTAATGGTGGGGATTCCATTAAAGCTTTAGTCTTTTTAACCATTATAATGACCGTATTTTGTCAAGGATTAACGGCTGGAATTGTCGCAAATTGGTTAAAAATTACAACAGCCCAAGCCACGGGAGCAGTAATTATCGGTTGTAATCCCCTGAGTCGTTTAATGGCGCGGATTTTTCAAGCCCAAGGCGAATCTGTTGTTTTAATTGACACGGATCCCGAAGCTTGTCAAAAAGCTGAACAAGAAAACTTACCCGTATTTCAAAGTAGTGGTTTAAATATTAATGCTTTAGAAGAAGCGGGAATTGAATCGTTGGGTACATTATTAGTATTAACAAATAACGGCGAAGTTAACCTATTCTTAGCACAACGAGCCTTAGAAGAATTTAATCCTCCTTGCATTTTTGCCTTATTTCCTATTTTAGAAATCGAGGAACAAAATGGGACGAAAAAAAACCATAACGGTAAAATAAATCAGGTTTTTTTCGACCAAACTGATTTGAAAACATGGAATAATTACCTCAATCAAGAACAAGTTAAATTAGGCAAAACCACCCTTAACTTAACGGATTTAGCCTTTCAACAAGCACATTTGGAAGCGTTAATTCGAGCTGGTGAAATCTTACCCTTATTATGTAAACGAGAGGAAAGATTGCAAATTGTTAAATCTCAGGAAGAATGGCAGGCCGGAGATGAGATTATTTATTTACTCCATGATCCACGGCCACAACTATTGAAACGGCTTTCAGGTAGCTCCAAAGCTCAATGTCTTAGTTTAGAAAAATTACCCCAAGTAGAAGAAATACCCATTACCATGGCAACAATTAATAATTAATAATTAAGAGCTGTTACTAATAGCAAAATACCTTAGTAAACTTATACAAATCAGAAAAACCATCAAAATAATTAAAATTTAAAAATTTTTTAGCTTAATAAGCTATACTTTAATTGCGAAGAAACAGTTCGTAGATACAAAGGCTCGTTAGTGTGAAAACCTTAGAATGTTTTATTTCTATACCACTAACCTTAAAAGTCTATCTATACTCGACAGAACAAAAAGCATATCTAAAGCGCTTGTGATTTTATGTTATGAGCTTTGCGGGCTACCGCCGTTATCTGTCAAGATAATGCCATACTTTATTCAATCTTTTTAAATGCTTTAATTAGCTTTATATAGGTTTGAATAGGTTAAATGTAGCACTTGTTCATTTCTTTAATAATCTTTATAGTTTCTATACTAACAGTTGTAACGCGCCTTAATAAGTCGATCACCTGTTCTTTGTAGTCAGAAAAACGGTAGTTATTAAACTTTTCAGCAATGGTGGAATCCTTGGGTTTTTTCTCTTTATATTGGTCCAAAATCCACTCGATCGCACTACGATTTCCTAACTGATATTCCCAAGCAATTTCAGGGACATTTTCTAAAGTGGTAATCTCATCAATGATTATTTGACCTTTGGTTTTATCAGCTTTTAATTTGGGTTTTATAACCCCCCAACCCCCCTTGGAAAGGGTGGCTTTTTGTTCCCCCTCTTGTAAAGCAGGGTGTTTTCATTCTCAGGGGTAAAATAGAAAAAAATAGTGATCTTTTCTTGATAAAATCAAAAAGATAACACTATTTTTTTGATTTCCAAAAATATGTTAAACAGTTTAATTGAAAAGTTTAAATTAGTCAAGGACTTTCGTCGAAATCAGGGTAAAAGACATCAATTATGGGTAGTTTTAACTATCATTATTTTCGCCCTACTCGCGGGAAATACCAGTTATAGTAATTCCAAATAAAAATTAAACAAAAGTTTTTAGTTTGTTGTTGGACTTTAGTCCTAAGAAGCGCTAAAGCGCAACTACGAACCTATTTTTCAACTGTTTTAATCTTAATTGGAATTACTATATAAACAGATAGAACAATTCTGCCAAAATGAAAAGCGTCAACTGCTTAATTTGTTCCAAATACCACACAATTCTTTGCCCTCTTATGGCACAATTAGAAGAATAATGAATGGTATAAATCTCGCTGAACTTCAGTCAATTTTTGATTCAATAATTGAGGATTATTATCCTCCTAAACCTACTAAAGATTGGATTGCTATTGAGGGGAAAAATTTGAAAAATACTCTCACTAACTATTCAAATGAACATCAAAATATATTAGTCATGGTTTCTTGGTTTAGTCAAGAAACTAAGTTAGTAATAAAGGCAGAAAGTTTTGAGAGTAAAAAGAATTCAGAAAATGCTCAAGTCCTGTCTATGATAGAGAACTGTGGTTTAATTAATAAGACATTTACTCTTGATGCTCTTCACTGCAATAAAAAAACAACTCAGGCAATAATTGAGAGTAAAAATGACTATTTGATTACCGTAAAAGGGAATCAAATAAAATTACAGAATCGGTTAAAAGAATTAGCAGAAATAAAAAAACCGTTAACAGTATATCAATCAAAAGATTCTAGTCATGG